>JAAAOD010000043.1 GCA_009908535.1 Verrucomicrobiota bacterium | reverse complement strand
CGGGAAGCCTCTTCCTCTACGATGAAGATAATAACGGAGGCGATCCGGACGACCCGCCTCGCACCGCTTCCGTGGTGAACAATTACGCCGTTAACTCCGTGGTTCGTTTCGCACACGATGACCTGTCCGTCGGCGTTTACGCGGACCAGTCGAACGAAAACAAATTCAAAATGTTTCAGGCAGTCGACCTTACGGACGGCTCCGTCATTGATGACGAGTACATCTTTGCCATTGATGATCGCACCAACGACGCGATTGATTTCGATGATGGTTTCTTCTACGTGACCGGCGACATCGCTCCGGTACCGGAACCGTCGCAGATTGCGGCCCTTGCCCTCCTTGGGCTGGGTGGATTTCTCTATATCCGTCGGCGCCGCCAGTCCCGCAAGTAAGCCGGGCTGAGCCGGAATCTTTTTTGATCAGCCACCCGCAAGGGTGGCTTTTTTTATACTGACAAGGAAACGCAGCTTCCGCAGGGAAAGCATCTTCCACATCGGGCAGGCCGGAAACCGGAAAAGTTCCGTTTCCTTCAGAAAAACTCCTTGCTTTTTTCAGGAAAATACCCTAGATATTGCCTTCAACATCGCAAACTCAGTCATTATGAAAAAAATCATCACTCTTGTCACAGCCGCGGGGATGCTCTCCCCTGCTTTTGTTTTCGGGCAGGTTTCCATAACGGAACCTAATCCCAACGCTGTTTTCAATGGCTTCATCGACCAAATGGAGTCGGATAAACAGGACCTGTATGTCGTCGATATCTGGCGTATATCCGAGGGGCCTCCTTACACAGAGATCTTTTTTGATTCTGTCGCCGGTGACTTCTGGACCAACAGCTCTCCGGGTTTGAAGGAAGCCGGCAGCGTCGCCACACACAAGTTCGTCGAAATGACGGTTAACCTTCCAGCCTTCCTGATCCCGGGAAATGGAGGGATTATGGACGTGGGGTACTTCGGCAATTCCAGTATCGACCTGAATGAACTTATTCTGGAAGTGGATACACCGGTCGCAGGATCAGAAAGCCTCTTTCTCTATGACGAGGATAACAACGGAGCCGATCCGGACGATCCGCCTCGCACCGTTGCCGTGGTGAACGATTATGCGGCTAACGCTGTGGTTCGGTTCGCGCACGACGACCTCTCCGTCGGGGTCTTCGCGGACCAGTCGGATGAAAACAAATTCAAAATGTTCCAGGCTGTAGATCCGCTTGACGGCAGTCCCATCATTGACGAGTACATTTTCGCGATCGATGACCGCACCGGAGACGCGATCGACTTCGATGACGGCTTCTTTTATGTCAACAGCACACCGGTACCGGAACCGTCCCAGATCGCGGCGCTTGCGCTTTTGGGCCTCGGTGGGTTCCTTTACGTCCGGCGCCGGCGGACAGCCCGGAAGTAATCTCGTTTGAAACCGCCCTTTTTCAGCCACCCACCCGGGTGGCTTTTTTTATGCAAAAGAAAGGGCCGCTTCCGGTGGAAACGACCCTCTCATGTTAGCAGCAGCGTATTACCAGGAAAACACAGCGAATACTCCTCTCAGGGCATCACGACGCTGACTGCTTGATTCCCCCTTTCCGGTAACCCGAGGGGAAATTAATTTAAAAAGAACGACTGAGGATGAGTTCCTCGATCTGGGCTCCGTAAAGGGGAGCTTCCCAAACTGCCAGGTCATCAATGCACCCCTGGAACGGGTCCAATTCCCGAACCCCCTGGTCACGGTAGAGGGTCGTTCCTTGGACCTGCCCAAGACCAATGGCACCTGAATGCACCCAGAGCTGCGAAGCGGCTCCCGCATCGACCAAATTGCCGTTCAGGAAGAGCCGGAAAGATCCTTCCTTCACCGCATCACCTGCTTCAAGAACGACAGCCACATGGTTCCACTGACCAAGAAGGACATCGCCTCCATGCAAAGTCGTCAGGTTCCAGCCGGATTCGTTATCCGGCTTGTTCCAGCCATTGGCCTGCAGGCGTCCGTTTTCAAGAAGGAGATTCAAACCACGCCAGTAACCACCCTGCTCATACAGGACGGAGGTCTTTTCCCCTGCCGATTCGTCGGGACGCACCCACATCGCAATGGTAAGCATCCGCCTTGTTTCCAGGTTAATGGAAGTTGAGCCGTCCATTCGCACTCCCGGATGGTTTTCGGGAAATTCAAGGAAGGTTTCTCCGTTCCCGACCGCAACCCAATCACATGCAGTGACTTTCAAGTTCACCGGATCATATCCTCCGTCCATCGCCCAGGCGCCGTTGCCTTCTTCAAAATCCCAGAAGTGCGCAGGATCGGGGACCACCACCACAACGTTGCCATTGGCATCGAGTTGCGGCGCGCTGTAGATGTCCTGTTGCGCGGGAGTGGCCCCCCCTTCATTCTCCGCAACAACCTCGGCTTCGCCATTAGGATCCGGCTTGGTGACAACGGGACTCCCGGGTGCTGGTTCGTATATCGGAGCAGGGCAATTTTCTGCAGGGCGATCCCTTCCACAGGTTATCCCGATCCAATCATGGAATTCCGCTTCCGAAAGACTGGTGTGCCAGATGGCCAAGTCATCGAAGGCACCTGCGAACGGATCCGCTGAAGAGACGACCTCTCCATTTACGCGGGCTTTCCCGGACACGGTCCCTATTCCGATGCCATCACTGTGGCGCCAGAGCTGGGAGGCAGGGCCTTCCGCGACAACCTGCCCGTTAATATGGAGCGTCAAGCCGGAATCGCCGACCTCTTCGCCTCCGGAGAGGGTGAGACCGATGTGGACCCATTCCTCAACCGCGAGTGCGGGTCCCTGTAGCCAGGTACCCTGCCATCCGCTTTCAGAAGTAACGGCATTCCAGGCGCCGGCGACCAGTCTGCCTTCATCCAGATGAAGGCAGAGGCCTCGCGATCCGCCCCCTTGTTCAAATAATACCGGTCGCCCGACAAGACTTTCGGCCGATGGCCGCACCCAGAAGGAAATGGTGTACTCATCCCGGATCTGAAGATTGGTTGAATTCGCGCTCTCGAGGGAAGCTTTTCCGGCAGGCGTCACATCCGCCACCTGATCCACGTGTCCATCGATCTCATCACTTACCACCTTAACCGACTCCACCAGCATCGGGTAGTTCCGCGTCGCGGTATCCTCGAACGGATTCCCATCCACACCCGTGATATCCCAGTAATGCAAGGGGGCGGGAACCCGGCCTTCCACCTCGGGAGTAGGTCCCGGCTCTTGGACAGGTTCGGGCGAGGATTCGGGGGTCGCGACAAGAGCCGACGGAGTCCAGTCCGAATAGAGGCTGCCAGCATAGGTGCGGAGGCGGAATTTGTAGTCCGTTCCGTCCAGCAATCCATCCACGACAAGGGAAGTAACAGTGGCCGGAAGCATTGAGGAAGGCTCCACGGGAAGGAAGGGATTCCCGTCCTCACTGTAATGAATCTCAAACCCGTCGATCCCATCAAGTTCTGACCAGCTCAACTTGATGGAGCCTCTGCTGGCCTCGACATCTGCAAAAACCGGGGCTTGGGGAGGTTCAGGGGCCTCGGGTTTCAAATCGGCTTCCTCGGAAAGGGAGATGCCGAGAAGCGACTCCACCGCGCCCCGAGTGTTCAAGCGTCCATTGGCAACGCAAAGGCCTTCAAGGGCGTGAACAGGATCCGCGCCCTCCACCACGGCGGCAATCAACTCGCTTGAGCTCGCCGAAGGATCCAGTGCCCGTAGAAGGGCAAGGGTGGAGGTCACAAGCGGCGTCGCAAAAGAAGTGACCTCACCGGGTGCAAACACATCCACCTGAGTGGCGCTGAAGTTGGAGGCGGCACGTTCATCCTCCGCATTGCTTGCACCGACCGTAATGACATTCGCCTCCGGAGAGGAAGCGGGATACATGGAATCGTCATCAAGATTGATCCTGTTGTTGCCCGCGGCAGCGACGACGATGCCCCCATGACGGCCGATTTCCCTGATGACATAACTGAACATGGTGTCGATCTGCGAAACAAAGCTGCAATTGATGACATCGGCACCGTTCTCACCGGCGTAGAGCATTGCACTAAGCGCCCCCCAATGGGTGCCGGCAGCTTTTTCGTAGTAATTGACCCGCATGAGCGCGGCCGAGGAGGCGGGGCTGGCCGAACCCCATCCATTGTTGGTGATGGAGGCCGAAATCCTCGCGATGGAGGATCCATGCCCGCCGCTGAAGCTCAGGTCGGAATTGTAGTGGTGGAAATTATACCCGGTAAGGTCATCGACATACCCATTCCCGTCATCATCAATCCCGTTTCCCGGAACTTCATCCTCGTTCACCCAGTAATGATAATCCGGGTAGTCGGCAGGCGCCCCGTTATCAACCACCGCGATAATCGGCCGGCGGGCAAGGGAAGCTTCCGGGGAAAACCCGAACTTCTCCCAGACTGGTTCGAGATCCAGCTTGGCAAGGGCCCACGAGGCAGCGTACTTTGGATCATCAGGTGCCGCAACCGGGTAGACCAGGCCGTTTCGCCCCACTTGTTCTTTCCCAAGATGCCGGAACAGCATGGTTTCCGATGTTTCGATGGCTCTCAGGTCCTCCGCCGGTACGCGGATTTGAGTCAAGTGCTTATTGGACTCTAAGACTTGGATGCGTCCGCGCCGGAAGTATTTCTCGGCTTGCCACGCAGACCAGGGGAGGTCGTCCGTGCGCAGAATGTACTCCCCGGCGATCGCTGCGGAACGAATGGACAAATGGCCTTGCCTGTTTTTGCGGGCCGAAAAAACAACGCGCCGCCCATCCCGCAGGCGGAAAATCCCCTCGACCGTACCGGCCCGGCTGCGCCACTCCTCCATCTCCAGATTCTCGGTGTCGAGAAACGGCGAATGAAGAAGCGGGGCGGCCTCTTCCTGCGTCGCCGCTACCGCCTCGGCGCTGCTGGCTGGCAACCACGCAGACTCTGCTTTCTCCATCCGGGCTTCAGCGGCTTTCTCCATCGCCGGGGCGTCGGACCGCTCGGGCGTAAAGCCCGCTTTCCAGAAACCGGCTATCAACAAGCTGATTACCGCAAAGGATAAAAGCCGTTTCCGGGGAACTAACATCTTCATCAAGGTGTTCAGAGCGCTGCTTTTCATGGTGGCGGCACCATAGCCCGACAGAATCCGCCTCAGGAAGAGGACCGGAAGCCAAACCGCCTTTTTCACAGCGTATTTAACAAGCTCCCGCCGAAGTACGCCGCGCCCACCCCAATTGCATCTTATTATGAAAACCCTGTAAAGACAGGCTTCCCGGACGCGCTCGTCGGGGCAACGTGGGCCAGCATTCGTTTTTTTGCCTTGTCGTTTGCGGGTCTTTCTCTTGAATTCACCTTACCGTTGTCTTGTCTTGTATATTAATTACTGTGCTGTCGCGTACTGAACAAAACACCTTCACCCGGACGCTCTTCATTGCGGGCTTCCTGCTCACCTGTTGCTTTCCCCTCTCTGCACAGGGTCAGGGAACACCTCCCCAGGAAGAGGCAACTTATATCCTGCAAAGCGGAGACGTGATTGCCGTCAGGGTTTTTAACGAACCGGACCTCTCCGTGGAACAGGAGATCGACCCCAACGGCGTCATCATTATCCCCCTGCTGGGTCGAACCAACCTCTCCGGGAAATCCCTTCGGGAAGCCGAATCATTCCTGGAAAACCAGTTTATCGAGGAGGAATATCTGATCCACCCGCAGGTGACCGTCACCATTGTCAGACACGCGGAGAAAGTGTTTTATGTTTTCGGGGAAGTAAATAGTCCGGGGGCGAAAACGTTTCCTTCAGGGGAGGCCTCCATTGACATCCTCGAAGCGATCACCCTCGCGGGAGACCTCTCGCAGTACGCCAAGCGATCCGATATCGTGGTCCGGAGGCCCCTGCCGAACTCCAACGAAGAGGAAAAATTCACGGTCGATCTTGATAAAATGATCCGGGGCAACAAACGCCGTAGAAGCGAACTCGTGCAAATCTACCCGCAGGATATCATATTCGTCCCCGAGCGGCTTTTCTAGTCAATCCGCCGAACGGATTACCGCACCTACCGCTGACCTTTTTATCCACTCAGCTTATTTACCATGTCTTCCGAGTCATCCTCCAGCACAAGCACGCCGGGATCCGATAAAGCCAGCAAATTAATGACCGAAAAAAGCTGGCTGGATTACCTGTGGATAATCCGGGAGCACTGGTTTCTTGCCCTGCTCGTCGCGCTCACCACGGCCGGCTTCTACATCTACAAGGAATCCCAGACCATCCCCCTGTACAAGTCGATGGCCATCATGGTTTTTGAACCGCAAAAGGAGCGGGTCCTGAATATCGACAATGCGGGCGGCAGAACCAACCCCGGAACCGCCAGCCTCATCCTGAAAGGACACCTGACCGATCTTCGGAGTAATTCCTTTCGCTCCCGGGTAATCGACAGCTTCACCCCGGACGAACGCGAACTTCTGCTCAGGGATTATAAGACACCCGGGTCAAACGAGGATCCCAGCCTGCACGGAATCATAGCGGGGGGGAACAAAATCTCCCAGGTGGGAGGCAATCTCTTTAAATTCGAATTCCACCACAGGAATCCGCAGGCGGCCGCCCTCCTTGCCAATCGCTTCAGCGAGGAGTTTCTCAATTTCATTACGGAACGTTCCCGGAAAACCAACGAATCGGCCCTTCGCTTTCTGCGTCGCCAGAGCGAGGAGCTGAAACTCAAGGTGGAAAGGGCTGAAATGGCGGTGCAGAATTACCGTCAGGAGCGCAACCTGGTCTCTCTCGAGGAGAGCCAGAACCTGATTGTCGACCGCATGAAAAACCTCAGCGGGCGGCTGAACGAGGCGAACGTCCAGTTGCTCAACTTGTCCGCTACCCTCGAGACCATCGAGGGCACCGACATGGATCTGGACGAGTTGGCAAAACTCCCCGCCATCAACCAAATGGGAAGCCTCCCCCAGAAGTTCGAACGCAGAAACAGCCTCCTCGGAGAGCGTTCCAGCATGAAATTGCGCTACGGCAAAAGGCACCCGAAAATGGTGGAAAACGAAGCGGCCCTCGAGCAGTTGGAGACCGATATACGGGAAAGTATCAAAAAGAATGTATCTGATTTCCGAAAGCAGCATGAGGAAATGCGGATGCGGGTCGGCAAGCTGGAAGAGGCTCTTGCGGAAGCCGAAAAAGAGGCCCTTGAGCTCGATCAGGTGGCTATCGAATATAATGTCCTCCGTCGCAAACTGGACACCAACAAGCGCTTGTTCACGCAGGTCCACCAGCGCCTCAACGAGGCTCTTCTCTCCAGCCAGCTCAACGAGACGAACATGCGCTTGATCGATCGTGCATGGCCGGCATCCAAGCCTTTCCTCCCGGATGAAAACAAGATGTACTCGATGGCGGTTTTTATTTTCCTCGCCTGTTTCGGCACGGTCCCTTACGCCATTCATTTCCTCAACCTCAATTTGAAGACGGCCGCCGATATCGAGCAACAGCTCCAGGTTCCCTTCCTCGGGGAGATACGGAAATTCCCCCGCCGATTGAAGGAGCTTCACAACGTCGTCCTCAAGCAACTGGATCCCCAGGCATCGGAATTATTCCGCCAGCTGCATAGCCAGATTCTCCTTCGCAACAAAGTCCTGCAGCCCGGGCACACCTTCATCATCACGAGCGCCCTGCCAAAGGAGGGCAAATCCTTCCTCGCTATCAACCTGGCCGCCTCCTTCAGCCGGCACCATTACAAGACGCTTCTGATGGACTGTGATTTCCGCCGCCCTTCCGTCGGGGGACGAATGAAAGAGGATCTGGACAAAATCCGCAAGGAGCACGGCGACAACGGCGAACCGCTTCCTTACGCGGAAAATTTCGACATTCTCCCCGCTTGCAAAACAACCGTGGAGGCGACCGAGTGGATTGAATCCAACGAATTCCGTACCGAACTTCGCCGCCTTCAGGATGGATATGACATCGTCATTATTGACACCCCTCCCTCGGGACTTTTCCCGGACGCAGGGCTCATCGGCAAATATGGTCACCATTTTCTCTTCCTCACCCAAATCAATAAGCATCGCAAGTCGGCCCTCAAGGCGATCATGCTGCGGCTGGAACAGAGCAATGCCCAGGTCCTCGGGCTGATTGTCAACAAAGTTTCCCGGACAAAATCCCGCAATCTGGGTGTGTACCGCTATTCCGATTACGGAAAATACAAAAGCTACTATCCAAGCAAGGCCTCGTGATGAAACTGACCCCGTTCCTGCTTCTCCTCCTTCCCTGTCCTTTATGGGCCCTCTTCAACTTGGGTGAATCTACTGTAGACCTCTCCCTCCAGGGGGATTTCAGCTATGATTCGGAGATCAATGCCCGCAACCAGGGGCTGTCCGATTTCATCGGGAGCCTCGGCACCGACCTTCATTTCTCGCGTCCGTCACCCACATTGGCCATCCGTGCTTCGGCCGGCATCCGCTTTATCCGTTACCTCGATAATTCGCAATTTGACGACGAGAATTTCAAGTTCGACCTGAGCGTCAGCCCGGGCCAGCGGTTCGAGGGGGATCGTTTCAGCTTCAGTGTCGACCTGATCCTGAATTCCCAGACCCGGAGTGAAGAGACACTCGGTGAGATCGTCAACGTACGGACCTACGGCCTGGCCGCTGAACTCACCTACCGGGTCAATCAGCGGCTGACGCTGGTCGGAACTGCCGGCAGTCAGCTCGAGGATCCTGATTCAGACCGCTTTGACGAGGTGCAGCGAACAAACGCCGGTATTGCCGCCCGCTTTCCCATCCGCAAGGAAATGACAGGCGAGCTGGGAGCTTCCTACCAGAAGACCGATTCCGATGACGAAATTCGCAGCGAACACGACACCGTGACCGTGTATGTCGGTCTCCGCGATCAAATACTCAGCAAGGTGACCGGATCCCTTTCTGTTGGCCTGCAGCAACGCTCGTTCGAGGACCGGGAGGATAGTACCACGCCTTATCTTGCTGGCAGCCTCGAATGGATGATCAACGAAACAACCAGCTCCGCAATCCGCAGCAATTACCAGACGAACACAACCTTCAGCGACCTTACCACCGAGTCCCTCGATCTCTCCGTGATTTTCCGGCGGCAACTCAACCGGGACTGGTCGGCGAACGCAGGGATCGGCTACACCGACATCACCTATGAAGGCTTGACCGGGGAGGATCGTGAAGACGAGGAATACTACGCCACGGCCTCCCTGAACTGGAAATTCTCCCGTTGGGGAAGCCTCTCCGCCTCCCTTCGCTATTCCGATCGCAGCTCCAACGTGGACTTTTTCCAGTATGACCGGCTACGTACGGGCGTCGGTTTCCGGGCTCGATGGTAAGGGAAGGAGGGGCTACCCGCGGGAGTTGATCTCCTCCACGAGTTCCTGCATCCGGCATCGAAAGGCGGCATCATTCGCCTCGTAAAAGCATCGGGCGGCCCTCCCCAGCTCGCGGCATTCCCGCTCTGGTTTCTCAAGAATCTTGGTGATGGTCTGTTCAAGGGCCTCCTCGCTCACAGCGTAGCGCGGACTCATGAAATTACGTCCGGTCTCCTTCGCTTCGACAAGAAATCCTCTTTCGGGCCGCACGAGTTCATTCATGGGGGAACCATTGGTTGCGACGAGGATCGCCCCCGTTGACATCCCTTCCATCAAGGTATGTCCGAACCCCTCCATTTCGGACGGACACAGGTGGACTCCGCATTGGTTGGAAAGGGTGCGGAAGTCTTCATCCGCCATCCAATCCTCATGCACTTCCACATTCGGCAATGACCCCAGCCTTTCCTCTTCTTCCCCATAGTGGTTGATGCGTGCCCGGAGAATATGAAGTTTCGGCCATTGGGGGTTCCTCGCCCAGACATTGTACAGGGCTCTTGTTCCCTTGTAGGCACTGCGCCCGGCGACATGAAGGAACAGCTTGTAGTCCTTTTCCACCACGGAATCGAGCAAGTCTTCGCTCGTAAAGCCGACGTACCTGACCGTGGATCCCAGACCATGGCACAACGCCTCCCCGTGTCTGGTTTTACAGAGAATCCACGGCATTTGTTTCATTTTTCCAAAAACGGTCACATCGGTCCACTCCGGATTGATGAAGACAAAATTATGATGTCCCAGCCGGAACTGCTCCCGGTGAATCTGCTCAAGATGGACCTGCAGGGGGTAAGGGAAAAAAAGGCGGTGGGCCTGCCGAAGGAAATGGCCGACCCGCTCCCTACGGTCTTCCCGGCGCCGGGTCGGCAGCCGCTTCACACCATACCCGTTCGCTTCTAAAATGCGCGAAACGATCCGGACATCCTTCCCAATGCCCGATAGGATACCCCAGTATACCAGTAAAGCGGTTTTCATTTACTGCCCATTCCCCTTTCGCAGTCCATTCGTGGTACTGGTTAATTTGCGTCGAAAGACTTCCCTTGTCGGTTCGAGGACGGCCTCTTTGTCGAAAGGCCGTACCGGATGGTCAAGGTGGTAGACGATGGCACGACGCCTCACTTTTCCGGCCTTGATCCCCGCGGCAAGGAGCCGGGCGACCAGTTCGATGTCTTCCAGGTACCAACCGGTCAAATACTGGTTGAATCCGTTCACCGCCAGAATGTCCTTCTGCCATGCCCCGAGATTACAGCCAACCGCAAGGTGCCCGAGCTCTTCCGGGGAGACCGAGTCGAAACGGTGCACCACCGGTGTTTCGAGCGGATTTCGAAAGGCATTGCTGCGCTTCCGGAGCCGATTGCGGATGGCAAACCAGAACACCGTGGCCAGATCGGGGTTAAAGCGGGTAACCCAGGATTCGCGCACGTGACTGCGGTCGCCCATGATGGCATGGCCGGGTTTGGCAAGCTGGCGATGGTCGGCAATAAAATGGCGCTCGGGAATGCAGTCCCCATCCAGAAAAACAATGTAATCACAGCTGCTTTGCCGGATCCCGAGATTCCTTACTTCGGCGACACGCCACCCATCATCCTCCTGCCAGCAATGACGAAGGGGAACCGGAAAAACGCTTTGCCAGTTGCGGATAACCTCGGAGGTTTCCGGCCCGGACCCGTCGTCGCAGATGATAACTTCCTCCGGAAGAACACCCATTCTCCGGATTCCGGAAAGAACCTTATCGAGAATTTCCGGTTTATTGTAAGTGGTTACGCACAAACTGATTTTCATGAATCGATTCCAACCTCCTTTCCCTCCATCGCGGCAATGTTGAATCCGGGCGCATAGCCGAAGGCGGCTTCCGTCACCGCGTCCAGTTCCGACCAGATAAAATCACGGTCTTCTGCTTTGATGACCGGTTTCCTCGCTTCCCTCCGTGCACTGGCACTGAAGCGATGCAGTCCGACGCGGCGGAGCAACTCCGATCGCCAGGAGGCGTTCCCTTTGTAGGCGAGCACCGGAGTGAATTCGCCCCGGACAGGGAGACCGAACAGATGGGCGATTTCGCGGAAAGTAGTTTCCTGGTCCCGAACAAGGTCTTCCAGGCGGATCCATCGGGATTGGCTGCTCCAGGTCGCAATCTCCTTGAACCGGCGAATTTTCGCGGTCCTCATACGGAGGAGATTGGGGAAAGGCTTGCCGGTCACGGAATCGCAGTCTTCTTTGATCGACGTCCCATAGCGGGGATTGCCGGGGAAGACATTCGCCTCCTCATTCCAGATCGACTGCCATTCGGCCCGAAGAAAACCGGAAAAGTCTTTTTCTCGAATATCTTCCTTGGCGTGCCAGGGGTTCAGGAACATGGAACGAACCCAGCTTTCAGGATGACGGATTAGGAAAATAACCGGGCGATCACGCAGGAGGCGGCGCTGTTCCCTTTCCGCGGACATTCTTGGGAAATGTTTGAATCCTAAGGGGTAGGCAACGGCACAGGGGCTGTTTGCCCGGAGAATTGCTGCGAAGAGGTTGGTTCCGGAGCATCGTTCCCCATAGAGGGCAATTTCCTTTATCCCGCCCTTCATCCCGCTTCCCTTGTTAGGATATCCTGATACTGGCGAATGATGGATGCCCATTGGAAATGCTCCCGATACAGCATCCTTCCCGCTTCCCCGATCCTCTTCCGCAGCCCGGCGTCCTGAAGCAGCGGCCGCAGGACTTTCTCCACGGAAGTTCGGTCGCGAGGCTTGCTGAAAACGGCGGTCTTTCCATCCTCGAGGATCTCGGCAATGCCGGCGTCCTCGCTGAGCAGGACGGGAAGGCCGCAAGCCATGGCTTCGAGGAAAACCACCCCGAAAGGCTCCGCCCAACCGACAAGGGCGAATATATCCGCTTGCCCCATTTCCTTCCTCACCTCCTCAGGGCGGAGCAACCCCAGTAATTCGATGCGATCCCGGTGACCTGCCTGCGCGACCGCTGATTCCACCTCGGCCCGGTCGGGGCCGTCGCCGGCAATCCGCAACCTTCCCGGGCTCGTTTCCGCGACCCTGTCAAAGGCCCTCACGAGGAGGGGGATATCCTTGCGCCCGTAGAACTTGGCGCAGGAAAAGATCACCGGCTCCGTCCTCGGGGGGCGGTCCATCGAAGGCGTGGCGGGAAAGGAGCTGCCGTTGTAGATAGTTTTCACGGGCAGTTCCGGAAAGAGGGTATTCGCCTTTCTCTGCATCGCCTTGGAGACGACCACCATGGCCTTTGCGCTCTTGCCCACCTTCCGGAAAATGTCGGCAATCTCCCGGCGCTGTTCCGCCGCAAGCAGGTCGCCGATTTCATGGTCCGTGACGAAGTAGGGAATGCCGCGCGCTTGGAAAATCATCCAAGCCAATTGTCCGTTGACAAGGGTGTGATGCGCGCAGATAGCGTCCGGTTCGAACTCATCAATCCTGCGCAGGAAACGGCCCTTGCGCGCAAGCCACGCCATCCGCAACAGGTAGGAAGGGTGGCGCCGGTTCCAGCCGGCGAGGAAATGCCACGGGTAATAAGGCCAACGGGGATATTCAATGGAGAGGTCCTCCACCTGCCAATGCGGCGGGGCGAGGGCGTGGTTGCGGATCTTCCCCGGAAGCAGCCGCATCCAACGCGGCACCCATGCCGTCGGGACCATGACAAGCACCTCGTCGCCGGCATTCTGGAAGGCCTGTGCTTGCTCAAGCGCCCAATTGCCCCGCGAAGGATGAAAGGGGTCCGGGAAATAGGTGGCTAGGAAAAGAAGGCGCATCTCATTCAGGAATTCCGATAGACATTAGCAGGTGATTCCTAACAACAGCAGCATTCTCCTGCCAACCGTGATTTTTCCGGTAGGCGGAGAACCGGTAGCCGCCGTCGCCTCCAAGAAGCCGTTCAAGCCCCTTGCGCAGGGAATCAAGATTCTCCGGTTCGGCCCATTCCCCGATAGGGTACTCCCGGACGGCCTTTTTCAGGGGCCCTTCGCCGGCGGAGGCAAGAACCGGCCTTTCATAATGGACGGCTGTATTGAGAACACCGCTCGCGGAGACGAATCTGCGCGAATACGTCAGCAGGACAAAATCGGCGGCGAGGAAGAAATCGCCCACTTCCGCCTCCTCAATGTAGCGATCCTCCCAGAGACAACGCTTCTCCAGACCAAGCTCCGCCGCAAGGTGCTGATAAAAGGGGACCGGTTTCTGCGAACGGGCGTCCGCCCGCCCCGCGACGAGAAGAAAGACGTCTTCCGGAAGCTGCGAAAGCGCCTGCAAGACAAGGTCCAGTTGCTTCCCGTCCCGCACCTGCCCGAAGGAAAGAAGGACCCTGCCGGTTTCGGGAATGCCCAGGTCACGGCGTTTGGCTTCCCTCCCTGATTGCGCGGAAGGATAGGCAAAGGGTCCGTGCGGAAGGACCGCGCACTGGAAGTTACCGGGATTCATCCCGCCGAAATCGATCTCACGGTCATCGTGCAGAAAGACATGGCTGATCCCTTTGTAGGCCTTGCGAACACTGATTCGATGCCACCATTCGGGCCCGACGATAAAGTCGCGGACCGGGTCATGTAAAAGCACCCCTACGGGCACCCCCATCTTCCGCAGCCGCTCCACTTTCCCGGACCAGAAGGGGGACAAGTATTCACGAAAACTATCAAGGAGAACGGCGGGATCACCCGCGGCCTTAACTTCCTCGCCAAGACGATGGAGACAATGCCGAAAGTCCCGGATATAGGCAAGGAGGCGGGCGGGCCGGCTTGGGTATTCGCGTCGGCGGGGGAGCTCCGGCACCACCCTCACCCCCGGAATTTCCAGGTCGGGATAAGAGGGCCGACAGAGGAAGGAGACGGCGACGCCGGCCTCTGCCAACGCTTCGGCCTGATAACGCGCATAGGTGGCGATGCCGCCCCGGTCCGCCTCTACAAAATAAACCAGTTCCCTCATGGCTTCTCCAAAGGCCCTTCCCCCGCCAGTTGGTATCCGGCCTCCGCGATCCCTTTTCTTTGCCCCGGCGTCAGTTCTCCAAAACAAAAAGCCGCACTGCCCCGACGCCCCCGCAAACGCTTGTCGAGGCCGGCCACCTTTCTCCCGAACCAGGTGAAGATGCGTAGCGGCAGCTCCCAGGATCGCGGATAAAGGGCGCGAAGTTCCTTCACCACCGCACGCGCCTCTTCGTCGTTGAAAGCGGAGGCTTCCCGCGCGGTCAGGGAGACCCGTTGACGAAATCCGAACCACTTTTCGGGCTCCCGATCGGGCGATCGGCAAAGCTCCGCCGCCTTGAGGAGGAAACGTCCCCACTCCACGATCCGGTTGCGGAGACCTTCCTCGGAAGCCGTCAACTTATCGCTGTTATTGAGGCGGTACAGCTCGAGCGTATCCGGAGACGGCACCACCCGGGCTCCGGCCAACAGGCAGCGCAAAAACATCAGCTGGTCCTCGCCCACCCGTAGGTCCTCCGGAAACCCGCCCGCCCGTTCCACCACCTCGCGGCGGAAGAGACAGGCATGCGGGACCACGGACCATGAACTGAGAAGAGCGCGGACCAGATCCCCTTTGGGAAGACCGGTCTGCTGGTAAACCTGGTTCTCCGGGAAAAACTCCCTTCCTTCGAAGAACCCCTTTGTCCACGGGCCATAGGCAATGTCTGCCCCGGTTTTCGCGAGGATGGCAGACTGGACTTCCTGCTTGTTCGGCAAAGCGATGTCATCGCTATCGAAAAAATGCAGAAAGGTCCCCTTCGCCTCCCGAAGCCCGTGGTTTCTCGCCGCTCCGGGACCCGCGTTCTCCTGGGCAATGACCCGGACCGGGGAGCCGAAGGACCGCGCCACCGAAGCGGTCCGGTCCGTGGATCCATCATCCACGACAAGGATTTCCAGAGCCGGCAAGGTTTGCCTCAGCAGGCTCTCCAGCGTCTCCCCGATCAGATTGGCCCGATTGTAGGCGGGAATAATGACGCTGACGCCGTCCATGTACCCCGGCAGGCTGCTTCTCTTCTTCATTCGGGTGGACCTTTACGATTCGAGGGCGTGCGGTTTTTTCATGGGAAGCGGCCTGGCCCCGAAGATACGGGCCGGACGCGGATCCAGGCGAATCAGGACAGCCAGTGCCAGGGAGAGGGGATACACGATCGCGATGGTTAACAAGTAGACGGTTCCTGCCCCGCTTTCCAGGAAGGTGTGGGCTCCCCAAGTGGTTAGGCACAAAACCGGAAAGTGGATAAGGTAAATCGTATACGTATTCCCTGCGATGAAGGCAAGCGGTCGATAAGGCCGGTTCAGAAAGGTCTGGAAAAGGACGAGGAGGAGAAGCAACGGAAGAAAGTTCGAAAGCAGCGAATAGAGAAGAAAGGCCAGCTTCCACTGTAGAAGATGGCCAAGAAAACCCAACCCGAGGTAAGAGGCAAGGAGAAGACCGATTTCCCATGGCCGGAAACAGAGAATCCGCTCCTGTTTGTGGAGACAAAGGCCGAAAGCAAGCCCGGCGAGAAAATAGGTCCCGTCGCGGACCAGATGATACAACGGGAAGAGGGGGAGGGAAAGCTCCCGGTGGAAGGAAAAGGCATGCAGAAAGAGGAATTTTCCACCTTCCAGAAAGAAAAAAAGAAGAATCAGCGCGTACCTGCCGGGCAGGACGGCCTCCACCGCTCTCGGCACAAAAGCTCCCCAGCGGGTGCCGCGGCCGATAAAAACTCCCGCGGCCAGGATAACCGAGAAGAGGATCAGCACATAAAGGAACCACAGGTAACTGAAACCATGGAAGCCGTTGAGAATGTAATCCATGTAGGCCTTGGGCTGCAGCAGTTTTTCCGGATCCTTGTAGTCAATTACCGCTACAACAATGTAAACGTAGGAGAACGCCGCGATGGCAAGCGGAATGAAAATGCGGTGTATCCGCGTACGCACGAAGGACCGAAGTCCCCGGTTGCGCAGATAGGTGACGGAAAACACGGCTGCGATAAAGAAAAAGAAAGGAACCCGGATGGGCGCGAAGTGCATGGACACATTCTTGAGAATCTCCGCGACGGCGAGATTGCCATCCAAGAGCTTCTCGGTCAGGTAGGGATTTCTCACCGTATGGTTCAGCACGATAAGGAAATTTACGAGCACACGCAGGTTATCGATGTAGTGCAGACGTCGCGACATGGCCTTCACCTCGTATTGCCGGAGCTCCGTATCCATTCCCACAATCGTCGCGCGGGCTCTGCGGAGGCCAGTTCCTTCGCCCTTTCATGGGCGGCCCTCCCGACCTCCGCCCAGCACTGCCGCCCCTGCCAGGCACGTTCAAGGGTGGCCCCGAAGGAGATCGGGGTCGCGGCATCGGCAATGTAACCGTGCACACCGTCTTCGATCACTTCACGGTTCCCGCCGACATCGGTCGTGATGACGGGACGACCGCACATCATGGCCTCAAGGGCCGCGAGGGGGGTTCCTTCCCCGCGCGAGGGCAGCACCATGGCATCATTGTTCGACCACAACAACTCCAGATCACGGACATACCCCGGGAATTCGAACATATGGCTCCCGCCACGCCTCGCTAAGCCCTCGACATGGCCTTTATCCGGGCCTTCCCCGTAAAACCGAAGCCGGACGGGTCGATCCGTCCACGGCGGGCGGGAAAAGAGCTCCACAAGCAGATCCTGGGCCTTCCAGAGAGTCTCGAAACGTGCCACGCAGGCGAACCGCGTCTCTTTGCTTTCATCGAGAGGGACCGGTGCGTCTCTCCGGTTCCTGATCGGATTGTAGATGACCCTCGCCCTCTCCTCGAAGCACAGTCCGAATTGCCGCTCCGCGAGCCGGAGATTGTGCCGGGAAACAAAGACCAGCTTCCGCGCTTTCCGGAGCACCTTTCCCACCTTTTCGCGTTCCCACGGAGAGACCGGGAGGCAGTCGGCATTGAACTGCACGAGCACGGTCAGGGGAACGGAGGTTGCAAGGATAAAAGGAAGCAGCCCCGGTACGTTCAGAAGAGAAGGGAGCGATCCGGTGGAGACAAGGATATGGTCGGGATTCCCCAGCCGACGCATGGGGAAATTCGGCTGGATACGCTCCTGCAGATTCGCCAGACGGGCAATGGGGCGCGTCCGCCATTCGCTCAGGACCCCCCCGTTCTCGCGGAAGGTTTCCAGCGGCTCGCCAGCGAGCAGGTCCGCATGCAGGCAGGCGGTGACGTCGGCGCCTTCCCGCAGGGCCTCCATAGCGCACCCGAGCCAGAGCTCCTCGCTGCCGGCCCAGCTGTATCCCCGCACCGTTGAAATGACGGCGAGCCTCATCGGGATCCCCCTTCTTCCGGCGGGGGCAGGACGCCTGCGGCCACGGCGGCCTCCCGGCTGCCTATGCTGGGAAACCATTCCCGAACGAGGTCTCCGCAATACGCCTCCGCCAGTTCATGAAGGTACTTTCCGTCAATCCTGTGGATCAAACCAAGATTCCCCCGAGCCCGGTACTGCTCGCGCTCTTCCATCCGGAGATGCTCTGCGGGAAGGGTGAGGAATTCCGCGAGTCGCTGCGGAGCGGCCTCCCAGTCTAGAAGACGGATCAGCAGGGTCCTTTCCGCCGGCAGGTTTTTCCGCAACCTCCGGTAGTGGTCACCCCACAGGCGAAAATGGGAACGGACCCCCGGAAGCCGGTGCGGCCCGAGGGCTTCCGCCTCGCTCGGATCCCCGTAGTCCCGCGCATCTGCGCCGTAACGCCAGGCGTCAAGGTCCCGGTACCATTCCGCCCGGTCGCGCAGGGCCAACTGGTTCCATGAGGAGTTTATCCAGCTGAAAGGATCCCTCATCAACAGGACGAAACGCGCCTCCGGGTACATCTCCGCGAGATCCTCCGCATAATGAATGAGCAGGGTGGAAACCTCGATTTCCAGCCACAGATGCCGGTCCCGGCGGCGCAGGTAGGCCCGGAAGGCGGCCCGCGACAGCCGGCCCTGCTCGCGCTCAAGCAGCTTCCCGATCAGTTCCTTGTCGTAGGGCTCGTGGGCGGAATGATACTCCCGGCCGAATAGGGCGGCAAGACTGTGCGTTCCCGACTTTCCGAGTCCGAGACCGTAGCAGCGGAAGCGACGAGGACGGATGATCGGGTCGAGAAGACGCTTCCCGGCGAGGTACCCTCCTTTGCTTGCCCGGTAAAGAGGTCCCTCTCGTAAGTGGGAAAGAATCCGGCGTTTAAGTTTTTCCTCAATCCGCTCCCGCATCACAGCCTCCTTCCTGTTGTATTCTCGTCTTCAAGTACCGGGCAGGGACGCCGCCCCAGATCTCCCCAGCCGGGATACTTTTCGTCACGACAGCGTTGGCACCGACGACCGCCCCCTCCTCGATCTGTACTCCCGGCATCACGACAACGTTCGCGCCCAGCCAGACATTGTCACCGATCATCACCGGGGCCTTCTCGTATCCCTGCTCGCGAATGGGTGTGTCAAAGCGGGACATCCGGTGATTGACGGTCGTCACATGGACATTCGGACCGAAAAGAACATTTTCTCCGATGGTCAGGTCCGCGCCCGCGGCCAGATAACCCCACCGGCCGATGTAACTATTCCTGCCGATCGTCAACTGCGGAACATCCGAGACCGGGGCGACCCAAACGAGCACCCCCTCCTCCAGCACCACCCCCTTGCCGAGCTCGATGGACCGCAAAGCAAAGGGGTGACCTTTGCTGCGAAATCCCCTCCCGACGGCAACGCCCCCGCGGACCTGCCTTCTCCGCCAACATTCTCCACGCCAGCGGACAATAAGTTTTCTGAGGATTCCCTTCATGAGAGTGCGCTCCTTTCCCCGGGAGAGAGCAGGTTCATAATGGCGCTGTACGCTTCTGTCATGACACGGTCTGCATCCAGACGCTCGCGGAAAAACCTCTTCCCCTCCCTGACATAGCCGGCGCACTTCTCCGGGTTGGCCTCCATCTCCGCGAGGGCCGCGACGACCTCGGAAGGGTCCGGTTCCGTGACGGTCATGCCGAAGCCTTCCCTTCGGGCATGGCGGACTGCCGTGCAGTAATCAGGACCCCAGATCAGCAGCGGCCGGCCCATCTGCAGATAATCGACCATCTTGGATTTGAAGCTGGTGCTTTCAATCATCCGGTTCTCCTCCCCGAATCCCATTATGACAAGGAGGGCATCGGCGGCCTCCAACTCCGCCGCATACGCCTCCTTCCCGAGATAGCCTGCAAAGACTCCGTTGGCCTTGAGCTCTTCTTCTTCCGCTGCCGTCCAGGAGGGATTCCCTCCCGCGATGCGCAGGCCGAAGTCCCCCTGGTTCCTGAGCTCGCGGTAAAGGCGTACCAGCGCTTTCCCGTACCACTGTCCCAGATTACCCCCGAAAAACAGCCGGAAGGGCTCGCCTTCCGGCCGCCGGCGGGGCTGCATATCCTCCTCCACAGCCGTCCCGCTGGGATAAAAAACCCGCGGGTTGGGATGCGGTCCCAGCGCTTCAATCATTTCCGGCGAAATGCCGAAAGCGAGATGACATTGCCGGTAACGCTTTCGGAAGATGCTCCCGAGTCGCTTCCTCACGAAGGGATGGGCCAGCGATGCGTAAGTAGGCCAGTCCATGAAGTGCCCCACCGCGGGCACGCCCATCCTGCGCGCAATCGCCAGGCCGATATCGGCGACCCAAGTCTCCGCACCGATCATGACAAGGTCCGGCTGAAAGCTGCGGGCGAAGCGCAGGTGGTCGCGATGAAGGAACAGCTTCCCGAAAAGGTGGAGGAGATCATGTCCCCAGAGCGAGTACCGCGTTTTCTGTAGTCGCCGGATCCATACAGGCGGATGTATGCGTTCCCAGAGGGCATTGGGATCGCCATTGTCCCGGTCCGTCAGAACGGCGAAATCGTAGTCGTCCCGCTCGACAAACTTGCGATAGAGGAGAAGCGATCCCCCCATCTCATTCAGGGGCGGATTGGACGACACAATCAGAACGCGCGGCTTTTCCATTACACCCCCTTCAATAATTCCTCATAAAGCCTGCGGTACTCATTACTGACCCGCGTAAGCGCGAACGTGGTCGCGGCGGCCCTGCGCGCGCGTGCGCGAAGACCGCGATACGACTCCGATGGCATGGAGACCGCCTCCTCAAGAACATGCCGTAGATGTCGGGGATCACCCGGTTCCGACAACCAACCCGTTTCCCCTTCGCGCACCATTTCGGGAATTCCCCCGATCCGGCTTCCCGCCACCGGGGTCCCGCTGGCAAGGGCTTCCGCTATCACATTCGGGTAATTGTCCGCCCGCGAGGGCACCACGACCACATCCGCCGCCGCATACACCTTCGCAAGGTCCGCTTCCTCCCGCAGGTTGCCGAGGCCTTCCCAGTTTTCCGGAAACGCCGTCTCCTCCGTTTTCCCAAGGTAGGCGATCCGGACATTCCGGCGCGCCGCTAGCCCGGTCGCCGCTTCCAGCAGGGTCCCCATGCCTTTGAGGGGATTGGCGAGGGACGCCGCGACAAAGAGGATAAGGCGATCCTCGGAATTCAACCCGAGCTCTTGCCGCCCTTGCGCCCGGTGTCGCGGGGAAAAAATCCCGAGGTCGAGACCATTCGGGATCGTCTCACACCGCACACCGGCAAAGACGCTGCTTTGCCGTGCCTCATCAGTGAGCCAGTGACTCGGGGCAATGCAGACGATGCGATGGCGTAAAGAACGCACCGCCTTGATCTTCCGTCCGAGACTGCGTTCCGCTTCCGGGGCCGCCGCTGCCGGAAGTTGGGGACAG
This sequence comes from Verrucomicrobiota bacterium, assembly GCA_009908535.1. Taxonomy (GTDB): domain Bacteria; phylum Verrucomicrobiota; class Verrucomicrobiia; order Opitutales; family Oceanipulchritudinaceae; genus Oceanipulchritudo. Next base: position 17,269 of record JAAAOD010000043.1, on the reverse strand, counting down.
GCTTTGCACGAGCGTTCGAAACCACGACATTCGAGGCTGTAGGAGCAACCGCCCGTAAAAGGCCCCATGTCGTGGAGGGTCCAGACGATCGGGGTTGCCGGGGAAAGGTCGGCAAGACTCTTTCCATAGTCGATCATGTCCGACATCCAATGGAAGTGCAACAGATCCGCACCCTGGAAACTGCTGCGCAAGGCCATTCCATGGGCACTGCGGTCGCTGCTGAAGACAGCCCCCTGGGAGGACATTCCGGTATATCCTTCGGGAAGATGTTGCAGCTGCCACCTGCGCCAGCGGCGCCATACCCGCTCGTGAATGGACTTTCCGTAGCGGATCGCGCCCAGGTGTTCCGCGCTTCCCCGCGGCTTCACTCCGCAAAGGTCCGCCCGAACACCCGAGGCCAGAAGGCCGCGGACGAGACGGTCGGCGGCAATACCCGCGCCTCCCCCGGCAGGATAAGTCGTGTAGTGGCGAATCTGGTACGAGCTTTTATTCATGCTCCGAAAACCGGGCAAACTGCCCCTTCCACTCCTGAATTGATTCCCGCGGGAGACGGAGTTGCACGGGATCCGACCCCTCCGTCCACTTCCGCACGGCCTCGAGGTCGCTCCTCGCCGCGGTCGGAAGCCCCGTGTCTTTGCCGATTTCCCGCGCGCGGTTGTCAACCTCGAGGGTCAGGCAGCGCTTTCCGGCTTTGAGGCACCGCACCCCGCCGTGCAGCCGCGTCCCCACGTAATCGAGCTCCGTTTCGGTGGCGAGAAGCTCATCAAGCGCTTCCAAATTACGGTCAAGCAGGACTCCGTCAAAGGAAAGCTCGCGGGAGTAGATCTCGTCCCCCAAGCCCTGCGGCCAGAAATAAACCGTTTTGTACCGCTCCTTCAGTAAATCCAGCAGACGCCGGTCGAGTTCCGGTTCCGGGTAGTAGTCGGTCAACATGCAGAGCACCTTCTCGGCCGGTTTCGTACGCAGCCGCGATAAATCCATTTCCGCGAGTTTCCACATCGTCGGACAGGCCGTGTTCAGGACCTTGGGTATATGGATTTCCCGGAGCCGGGCCGCCGCCTGGCCGTCCCGGACAGAGTGCTTGAACTTCCTCGACAAGACAAGATTCAGGAGAATCTTCGTGTACCGGTTGGCGACGCCCTGGTCCCGCCACCACCCCGCACCCATGAGGACACTGCCCCGGGCCGCCACGGCATTGACCATGGTCAGATCCCACTGGAAATAACCATCCATGTAGGAACTGAGCAGGTTGGAACCTCCAACCACAATCAGGTCGGCTTCCCTGGCCTGTCGGCGGTGGGCTGGCCCGAAGCGAAGGTGAGTGGACACCTTTTGCATTTCCCACTGCGGGAATAGCGTCCGGAGTTCGGCTTCCACCGCCTCCTCGATGATGAGATCCCCAAGGTTGGCGCTGGGCCGACCTCCGTGGGTCTCAATCCCGGGTGTCCATAACAGCAATCGTTTTCCGCTCTTCTTCATTCAAGTTCCAGATCCCAGAAACTGCCGGGCCGGCCCTGTTCATGCAAAAGACGCAGGGCATCCTCCCGAACTTCGTCGAGAAACCGCCGTTTCAGGCCCGGGTTCCAGCCCTCCGCCGGCAGTTCGGCTTTGCGCGTGCCGAGGGGGCTATCAAGGAGGCGCCGTTTCATCACCTCCGGGACGAACCGCTTGACCGAGCGCCAGAGGACGTGCCCCTCCACTCCTTTCCGAAGGGCCGTTTTCATGATACGGCCTTCCGCAGTATTATAGTTGCGGTTGCTTTTCGCGAGGAGAGGGCCGGCGGGGATTTCCAGGAATTGCGCCACCTGCCGCAAGGCCCTCTCCTTGTCGGCCTGCAGGTCCTCAAGAAAGAGGGTCATCCGCTGACTGGCGGGAAACGCCTTCCAGGCTTCCCACTGCCAGGCGTAGCGACTGGTTTCCGTGACGTGGCGGAATACGGTCGCATCTTCCAGCCAGGCATGGAATCCGGCCCGGGCACGCTCGATCAGGTGATCCGCGAAAGGATGGCCGTGGGGTTCCAGGCTCGCCCACATACGCCATGCGGATTCCGTCCGTTTGACCGGATCGCGCACCATGTAGAGAATGCGGGCTCCGGGGTTGTGGGCATGAACCCGTTCCGGGGTACCCGGACATTCCGTCCGGTCGGAATAGGCAGGCGTTGCCTCCCCCGGCAGGGATTTTCCATCCCAGTGGGCGAAGTAGGTCCGCCGGTACCAGTCCAGCCCCTCCCGGTGCCGGCGCTCGCTTCCGAAGAACATCGTTTCCTTCGGTTCGCTCAGGCAACACGCGGGCGTTTCCGCCAGCCAGCGGGCAAGGCTCGTCGTCCCCGCCTTGGCCGCGCCGATAATGATAAAATGGATACGGAATTCCTTCATCGCCTCTAACCGGAATCCTGATTCACAACCTCCTCCTCCGGGAGGTAAGGAACGATCTCCGCGTAGGTGCCTTCCCTTGCCACTCCGCCCCCGGCAAGCTGGATCACCTTGTCCGCCCGGCGCACGGTGGTGAGACGGTGGGCGATGACGAGGAGACTCAGTTTCCCGTGGAGGCTTTCTATGGCCTCCATGAGGGCCGCTTCGGTCTGGTTGTCGAGGGCGCTGGTCGCCTCGTCGAGGATCAGCAGGGCCGGCTCGTGGTAGAGGGCCCGGGCAAGGCCGATGCGCTGGCGCTGCCCGCCGGAAAGGCGGACGCCGCGTTCCCCCACTTTCGTTGCAAACCCGTCGGGAAGCTCCTCGCTGATGAAACGTCTCAACTGCGCGGCCTTCGCCACTTCGTGGACACGTTCCATCTCTATTTCTTCAGGAGGAACGCCGAAAGCAATATTGGCCGAAATGGTATCGTCCATGAGAAAGATATCCTGGGGCACGTAACCAATGCCTGCGCGCCAGGAACGCATCCGTTCAGGCGTCAGAGGGATCCCGTCGACCAGAATCTGGCCCCCGGATGGCTCGTGAAGCCCGAGGATCAGGTCGATGAGCGTCGATTTCCCCGATCCGGTTTCCCCGATAAAGGCATAGAAGTGGTTTTTCGGAATGCGGAGGTTCATCCCGTCGAGGACCGGTGTCTTGGCTCCTTTGTAGTGAAAAGTGATATCCTTTAACTCGATGGCTTCTTCCCAGCGGATCGGTTTGGGGCCGCTGGCGGCGAAGGGATCCGGAAAAACGAGGGGATGCTGAAAGCCGCGCCCGCGGATCTCGTCGTAGATTTCCTCAAGGGCGTGCGAGGAGATGGAAATCCCGCTGAAGGCGCCGTACATGAGCTGGATATTCGGCAGCAAACGGTAGCCCGCAAGCGCCATGACCCCGAGGACCGGGAGGATCGACTGCACCGACTGGCCGAGTACCACATAGTAAATCACTACGCCAACGATCCCGCCGAAGGCGATGGGTTCGATCAGGTACCGCGGCGAGTTGTTGACGACCGGGATCCATTTCGCAAGGCGGGCCTGCATGGCGGTAAAGCCGCCGTACCTCCTGATAAAAAAGCGTTCCACTCCGTGCACTTTGATGGGCTTGATGCCGGATAAAACCTGAAGCGCCTCCTTCATCGCACCCCGGTTGGCCGCCTTAAGGCCGTCCGAGGTCGCCTTCCGCATTCGCCCGAGGATCTTGTAGACCAGCACGTAGAATCCGACCAGAATGAGGCCCGCCACCAGAGTGATGCCAAGGTTGATCCAGAGGAGGGTCGCAAGAAGGAGGATCACCATGATCAGGCGCGCGAGAAAGTCCATAAGGGGAGCTAAAATGCCCCCGATGAAACTCATCACGTCGGCAGAAGCCTTCTTCAGCAGTTCTCCCGTGTTGTGGTGCAGAAAGTAGCCGTAAGGATTGTTGACCATCTGACTGAGGAGACGCACGCGCAGCCAGTGGCCGAGTCCCGCCACGTACCGTGCGCGGGCGACCTCCCCGAGAAGCATGACCGCGTTTGCGCTCAGCAGGGCAAGAATGGCGAAGAGGCCGGCCACCAGCAACAGTTGCCTTTCCGTGATCTCAGGCAGCCAGCGCAGGAGGGTCTGTCCCAGTTCGGAATTCATGAACTGACCCGGATTGGCAGCAAGCGCGAGGAAGGGGAAAATCGAGGTCACCCCGATCACTTGGAAAATGCCTTGCGCCAGGGCGACGAGGAAGACCAGCAGCATCTTCCGGCGCCCGTAGGGCGCGGCAAGGTTGTAGATGCGTTGAGCTTTTTGCAAAAATGCGGACATGGCGGATCGGCCCTGATTAAAAAGTGAGGGAGAGCCACTCGGGCTGTTCATCAGCAAAGGCCGCGATCTCCCCGAGGATGGATTCGATCGGGGTCCCCGGCTGCCAGCCCCATGCTTCCTTCGCCCTGTGCGTGTCGAGCACCACCCAGGGCAGATCAAAAGGGCGATTTTCCGGCGAAGATTCCGGTTCCCCGGTAGGGGAATCCGGATACCGCTTCCGGCACCAGCGGGTCAGTTCGGCCAGGGACATGCTGTTCTCGAGCCCCCCGGCCAGGTTGACGACCGCGGGCTTTCCGGAAACGTCGTTCCCCGCCCCCATTTGTTGATCGAGCAGCGGCAAAAGGTCCCGCGGATGCAGGCAGTCGCGGACCTGCCGCCCTTCCCCGTCGAATCCAATGTACTTCAGCGGACGGCCCTCGCGGAAGGCGTGCACCCAGAAGGCAAAGATCCCCTGCGCGGGATGCCCGAACTGGCCGGCTCCGGCGAGAACCCCGCAGCGGTTGATCCAGACGGGGAACCCATAGGTGCACCCGTATTCGCGCGCGAGGTGTTCGCTGGCAACTTTGGTGCTGCCATAGAGGGAAACAGGCGGTTCCGTTGAAAAGCTCTCCGCGACGCCAGCCGGACTCACCCCCGTCGGCATTGGCGTTCCGGGCTCCGGAGTAAAGCGGTTGCGTCCTTCGTGGGTTTGTTCGACCCGTATGGACAACCCGGCCAAAGGCGGAATCGAATAGACCCGGCTCGTTGACAAGAGGATGAAGCCCGCCTCATGCCGGCGACAGTACTCAAGTAGATTGATGGTTCCGGCCAGGTTGTGTTCAACCAACTGGCGCGAACTCGTCTGCCCGTCGACTCCGGCGAGGACGCTGGGGTTGGCGGCCGCATCGAGCACCCAGTCGCAGGGTGGCAGGGTTTCCAGATCACTCGCGGAGCGGATGTCCCCGTGGAAAAGGTGGACGCCGGCCTCCGTTTCAACGGAATCCTTGTTGCGCCACGATCCCGCGCGGGAAAAGTTGTCGAGGCCAACCAGTTCCCAGTCAGGATGCGCCCGCCTTATCTCCCGGACAAGTGAGGTTCCCACAAAACCGCAGACTCCCGTAATCAGTATTCTCATATTGGAGCTCCCAAGTGCATTCTCATAACAGCCACGGACTGTAGTGCAATTCGTAGTTGATTTCCCGTGACCTCTCGCCGACGGGGCGGGCCGGGCTTCCGGCGCAAATGCTGAAGGGATCGATATCGCGGGTGACGACGGCCCCGGCCGCGACCACGGCGCCTTCACCGATCGTCACCCCGGGCAGGACAATGGCGCGATAGCCGATCCAGACCCGCGGCCCGATCCGGACGACCCCGCCCCGATCGGCGAAGTCCGCCGCCTGCGGATCGTGCCCGAGGGTCAGGAGGGCGGCCTCCGGCCCGATACTGGCATCATGGCCGATCTCGACGGCATGCTTTCGCCCGTCCAGCAAGCTCCCGAAATTGATGACGGCGCCCTCCCCCAGATGGACGTTGCGTCCGTTCAGGAAACGGCAGCCCAGCTGAACGCCCGCCCTCTGACCCATGTTTCCCAGCCACCGTCGAAGGTACCAGCACCGCAGACGACGGGAGGGGAAACGGCCGATCCAGCCGTTGTAAAGGTAGGCGGCCACCGCGCCCGCGAACAGACGTCGGTTCATTTTTCCATGATCTCCTGCAGTTGCTGCCGGAAGGTGGCCGCGGTGTGGAAGGAAGCCACCGCCGCCGCGCCCTCGCGGGCCCGTGCCTCCAGTTCGTGCCGCCGCGCTACCGCTTCGCGGATCGCCGCCGCCAGCGCCCGGGCCGACTCCTCGTGAACGGGAACGCCCGTGCCGGCGGTTACGGCGACCTCCTCCGTCCAGGTCCCCGTCGTGTAGAGGAGGGGCTTGCCCCGCCCGGCCGCCTCGATGGCCACACGGGACAGGCGATTGTGGTAGGAATTTCGTCGATACGGAAGCAGGACCGCGCCGCTCTCCGCGATGAGCTTTTCGTAGGCGGCAGGATCGAGGTTTTCATTGACGAGGCGGACCCGGGGATCGGAGGCCAGCCTCTCCCCGGGACCGAGAGGGGATCCGTCGTGCAGGGAAAACGGTTCGGGCCACTGGAGAACAAATTCAACCCCGTCCGCCTCGCCCGCACCGAGCAGCTCCTCGATGGCCGTCCGCAGGAGGTCGCTCCCCTTCTCGTGACGGGCGAATCCCGGTGCCGTGAGCAGAAAAGGTGATCTCCCGGCCACCGGTGGCGGCAGCTTCTCCGGAGGCGGCACGGGATGGGGGAAGAGCTTCACCGGAAGATCGCTGAATTCCTCCAGTTCGCGCCTCATTCCGTTCGTCTCCGCAGCGAGAACAGCCCTTCCCTCGCGGACGGCGGGGGCGAGAAGCCGGAAACAGAACCTCGCCATGCGGTTCGTCGGCGTGGAGGAGAAGCACACCGAGCGGCCCGGCCCGTTGTACCGGCCGAATCCCTGTACGAAAAGAAGGAGCAACCGCGCTCCCCCCATGGCCTCGCGGTCCCGCCCGAGCCGGGCGAGAGCCAGAAGGTGCTGCGGCCGCACGGTGAGGGCGAGCACCCAGTCAAGGGGTTCCTCTTCCCTTCGCAGCCAGTCCTTCAGCTCACGATGGTAAATAAAGTTGTGGCGCAGCCCGCCAAGCGCTCCCTGGCTGCGCGTATCGATCCAGCAATTACGACTGAACCACGGGGTTCCGCCCACCCGAGCACAGAGGTCCTCACCGGCTCCGCGGTGCACCGCGACCTCCACCCTGTCCCCCGCCTCGCGGAAAGCACTCCCCAGGCCGCCAATGTAGCTGGGCCAGTGACCGGCCCCGGACTGCAGGGCCTCCTCCGCAATCAGGACCCGCATGGATTCAGGTCCGGCGTTGCAGCCAACTCTCCACGATCTGCTGCATCGTTTCCTCGAGGCTGATGGAGATGTCCCACGCCGGGTAATGCTTCCGCATTTTCGTGAGATCGGAATAGTAACAGATGTGGTCGCCGATCCGGTTTGTCTCCACATACGAATAGGTCATTTGTTTTCCGGAATACTTCTCCACCAGTTGGAAGGCTTCCAGAATGGAGCAGGTATTGTCCTTGCCCCCGCCGATGTTGTAGACCTCCCCGGGAAGCGGTTTCTCGATGAAGGCGTGAATGAAACGGGCTACGTCGTGGCTGTGGATATTGTCGCGAACCTGTTTGCCCTTGTAGCCAAAGATCTTGAATTCCCTTTCCTCGAGATTGCATTTGGCGAGGAAACTGAGGAAGCCGTGAAGTTCCACTCCGCTGTGGTTGGGGCCGGTCAGGCACCCGCCCCGCAGCGCGCAGGTCGGCATGTTGAAGTAACGCCCGTATTCCTGCACCATGACATCGGCCGCTACTTTGGAGGCGCCGAAGAGGGAATGTTTGGACTGGTCGATGGGAAAATCCTCGGGAATGCCGTCCCCGTAGGCCGGATCATCGTAATCCCACCGCGTTTCGTGCTCCGTAAGCGGAATGGTGTTGGGCCGGTCGCCGTAGACCTTGTTCGTCGACATGTGTGCGAAGGGGGCTTCCGGGCAGCTTCGCCGGGCCGCTTCGAGAAGGTTGACGGTCCCGACCGCGTTGGTGTCGAAGTCAGCGAAAGGAATGGCGGCGGCACGGTCATGACTGGGTTGGGCGGCCGTGTGGACGATCGCCGCCGGCTGCACCTCCTGCATCAGGTTGAGGACCTCGAGGCGGTCGCGAATATCGACCTCGTGGTGAACAAACTGTTTTTCGAGGCTGGCGGACAGGCGATCCTGGTTCCAGCGGGTGTCACCCTGCGGACCAAAGAACACAGCGCGCTGGTTATTGTCCACTCCGTGGATCTCCCAGCCCCGCTCGGCAAAATAAACGCAAACCTCCGAACCGATCAGTCCGGAGGATCCAGTAACCAGTATTTTTTTCACGTTCGTTTGTCGTTACAGGTTGACTACAGGCTCCGCGATGCGAGCCGCATCCGCTGGAGCCATGCACAGACCACTGGAAAAGGCGCTGCCGGTCAAGAGTCATCCTTGGATGCGATTGCCGGCGGTGGTCCCTGTTCGGCACTCCCCGAGGAGTTGCCGGTAAAGGGCATGGAGCTCGTCCCCGAGACGCTCGTTCGTGTAATGGGCGTCGATGTAGGCGGCGGCAGCCCGGGAGCGCCGCTGCCATTCCGCGTCGTCCATCGCCCCGATTCGATCAAGGGCCCGCCGGATGCTCTCCGGATCCGGTTCCGCGCGAAGGCCGAGGTCCTTCTCGAAAACGTCGGGAAAATTGCATCCCATGGAAATCAATGGCACCAGGCCGAACTGCATGGCTTCGAGAACACTGGTGGGGAATCCCTCGCTGTGCGAGGGCAGGACATAGAACCGGCTTCTCTCCAGCAACCGGAATTTCTCTTCCCCGTACACGGGACCGGGCAGTTCGATCGAAGCACCCCTGAGGTTTTCGGCAATACAGGAGCGCACCCTCGCAAGTTCACCGTCATCCGGCCCGGCAAGGACAAGGCGGAAACGCCGGTCCGCGGAGACGCGACTCCGCCGCCAGCCCTCCAGCAGGGGCAGCAAGCCCTTTTTGTGATGCAAGCGGGCGAGGAAGAGCACGATCCGCTCTTCCCTGGAGGCCCTTTCGGGCGAGGATGCCTTTCGCTTCGGCACCCCATTGGGGATCCAGATCACCTTGTCGCCGAACTGTTTCCGGAGATTTTCCCATTCCGGACGGCCCACCGCGCGGAGGCGCTGGGCCATGCGCAGACGCGGCCCTTCATAAAACCGGAAGTAGAGAGCCTTGCGGAGGCGCTTCTGCTGGACGCTCCACCCTTCGAGCATCCCGTGGGGAACGGCCAGCCAGGCAAAACCGCGGAGGCGAAGCGCATATCCCCAGCGGGTCGGATATCGCCAGCAACCATGGCTGACGATCACATCTTCTTCCGGATCGAGCCCCGCCGCTTCCGCGGTGGCGGCCAGAGCGGGCTTGCCAGTGTCGGGAAGACCGCGGGAAACAGCCCCCTGCAGGTCGGGATCCTCGCCCTCCCGCGTGGCGGCGGGATACCAGATCTCGGCCCCGAGGCCGTGACGCTCCCGCAAAGGCCGGGTCGTGGCGAGGGCGGCGTTCCAGATCCCGAAATTCACCCGGTCGAGCCGGTCGACGATGTGGATGACGCGCTTCACGGCTGCAGGCTCCGGCAGAGGTTCCGGGCCCATGCCCCGCAGGAATACTCCTCCACGATGGCACGGGAAGCATGACTCCGCCGCGCCCATTCCTCCTCCGGCAGCGCCGCCATGCGGTCGAGGATGTCCCGCAGCGCGTCAACATCCCCGGACGGAACGACCTCCCCGTTTTCCTTTCGGGCAAGGTCGGGGGCACAACCACAGGCGTCGCTGAGAATCACGGGCAAGGCCGCCGCCATCGCCTCGTTGACGACCAGTCCCCAGGGTTCGAAACGACTGGGGAGGATAAAAAAACGCGCCCGCCCGTAATGCCCGGGCAGTTCGTCATATCCGACCCAGTCGAGAAATTCCACCTCTTCCACCCCCTCGGCCTGCCGTTGCAGCGCCGCCTTCTGCGGTCCCCCGCCGAGGAGCCGGAGCCGATGGGTCCGGCGTGCCGAGGAGGAAAGAAAGGCCTCCAGCAGGGTGGAAAGATCCTTCTCGGGGCTGAAGCGGGCCACGCACAGGAACACCGGCTCCCGTTCCCTGAAGGCGCCGCCGGAAGCCGCCGCAAAATGAGCGTTGTCGACGACACTGTACGGGAGAAAAAGCCGCTTGGCGGGCACCCCTAAGCGGTCACGGAAATGGGCGAGGGCCCGCTGGCCGGAAAGCAGGAACCGGCAACCGCTGAGGCGCAGGAGCGCACCCTTGAGCCGGTCCCGGAAACCGCCTTTGCCGTACCATGATTCCGCGAAAAGGGTGATGCGGCAGCGGTGGACCTTTCCCAGCAGAAGAAAGGCTAGGTAGGACGCACGTCCGTAGCCGGAAAGGGCGAGCGCACGGGGCTTTTCCTGCCGCAGGATTTTCCAGAAACGTAGAACGCGGCGAAGGAAATCGGCCGATTCAATCGGCTTTTCGGAAAGGAGGAAGTAGCGCTCGCCACCGTTTTCGCTCTTCCAGCCGTACAGTTGATCGGCACCGCCAAGATCGGCATAAAGAACCGCTCCGGGCGGAAGCTGTGCCTCCAGCGCGGCCAGACGCGCCCGGTGATAATCCCCGATCCGGTCCCAGACAACGAGGACCGGTGCCGGTGTCATGCGCTGCACGGCCCCTCTCCCCCTTTCAGTAAGGCACTCCAGTCCTGCAGCCGGTCCCGGCGCCGGAAGTCCCGTTCCCATAGCGCATACGCACGCCGGCCCGCTTCCCTGCGTCCGGCAGGATCGGCGAGCAAGGCCCGCACGCTGGCGGCGAAGCCGCTCCCATCCCCTTCCTCCACGGCCGAACCGATTCCCTCCGCCTCGGTCATCGCAGCGATCGCGGAGGAGGCTTTTCCGACAAAAATAACCGGCCGTCCCGCCTGCAGGATTCCCGCAAATTTGCTTGGATAGAGGTAAGGCGTCAGCGCGGGGCGGAGGCTGAACCAGTGCACCTCGGGTACACGCAGGGAGGCGTGTAGCTCCGCCCGGTCCACATAGGCCTGAAAATGGAAAAGACCGGAAAGCCCCTCCTCGGCGGCCTCCCGCTGCAGGCGCTCATAGCCGTGCCCGCCGCCGACGCAGAGGAATACCACTCTGCCCGCCTCTTCCGAGAACTCCCGGGCGGCGGCGAGAACCGTCCTGTGGTCATGCGCGCGACCAAGGTTTCCGGAATAACCGACAACGAAAGGTTCCTCCCCGATGCCCCAGCGCCTGCGCAATTCCAATGGCTCCGGCCCACCGCCTTCCTCGCGCTGGATGGACCAGTTGGGAATGATGTGGAGCCGCTCGCGCGGCAGGCCCCGCCTCTCCAGGTAGCGCTGCATGTCCTCCCCGAGCACGACCACGGCCTCCGCCCTGCGCAGGCTGCCGTCGCGCACCTTGGCCAGGCACCGCAGGGCGGCCTGACCCCAGCCCGGAAGGCGCATGCCCGCCATCGCCACTTCGGGGAAAAGGTCCTGGCACCAGGCCACCATCCGGAAGGGGCGCAGGGCCCGGGCCAGCATCCCCGGAACCGTGAGAAGGGGCGGATCCGTTTTCAGGACAACCCGGTCTTCCGGACGCGCCTCGCGGAGAAGGAAGAGGAAAAAGGAGGCGTAGATCGTCAGGTAATCGAGAACACGCCCCGGCAACCGGCCCCGCCCGAAACGGGTCGACCAGAGCCGGCGGATGCGGACCCCCTCCTTTTCCTCCCGTGCCGCATAGCTGCGACGGCTATCCGCATAATCGAGCCGACTCGTGACGACCAGCACTTCCGCCTCGCCCTCGGAGGCCAGGCGGGTGGCGAGATCCGTCAACAACTGGGCCGTCGCGCTCTGGTCGGGCCAGAAAAAGCGGTTGAGAAAAATCAGGCGACCCCCGCTCACGACGTGGCCTCCCTCGACCGGCTGTCCGACGGCAGCGGCCGGTCCTTTACCTTGCGGGCCGGATTGCCCCCGAGAATGCTGAGGGAGGGAAAGGATTTCAGGACGACCGCGCGCGCCCCCACGATACTGAAGTCCCCGATCTCCACGCCCGGGCCAATGAAGGCATCCGTACAAACCCAGATCCCCGCCCCGAGACGGATCTCCGGCTTCAGCAAAGGCAGGTTGCGACGGGTGTAGTCATGGGTCCCGGCGCAGAAATGCGCCCCGTAGGAGATCATCGTCCCCGCTCCGATCCGAATCGGCCCAAGGGAATACAGTTGGACCCGGGGGCCGATGGTGACCTCGTCCCCGATCTCGAGATTCCATGGAAAGAAGATATCCACGTCCGCATAGATACGGACCTCCCTTCCAATGCGTGCCCCGAACGCTCGGAGGATTCGGTTGCGTGTCTCGTAGCAGAACCGGGGAAGAAGCCGCAATGGGCCCCGCAGAGCCATCCACAACACCCGCCTGCGGTATTCCTCGGGTCGGTAGTTCTCGTTGCCGCGGTGCAGGCGGGCGCTGAAAATTTCCTCGCGTTGAAAATCGGTCATTTTACCCCCCGCGTCTTGTAAAGAATTATTCCCATGATGATCAAGGCTATGGAGGGCAGCAAGGCCGTTGTAAAAAACATCAGGCTCCGCATCAGAAGCAACACGGCATAGAACCCGCTCGCAAAAACAATGAGCGCAAAAGTCGAGTGAAGGTAGGTCGCCAGTCCGTTCCAGAAGCAGCAGAAGGCCCCGATCATGAGCCCGACGATGACGATCCAAAGGCCTCCCCCCGCAATGAAGGCCTCCCCCATCCAGGTACAGGCGACGGTGTAGCCCTCGGCGCCCACGACTTCCTCGAGCCCTACTTTCAGATCCTTCGGTTTTCCGGGCCAGAAGGCCCGCGGCACCGGTTTGGTTATCGCGACATAGGGCATGTTGAAGCCGATGAAATCGTATACCTCGGGAAACGCCGCCACCATCTGGGATATTCGCCAGAGATTGTAATCCACCATGTATCCCGATTCCTTCGGCTGCTCGTAGGCACCCGCAAGGTAGGTATCGGCGATTTCGCGGTAGCCGGGCTGGTAATATCCGCCTTCCACATACTGCCGCAGCCCCATCTCCCGAAACTCCAGCATTCGTTCAGCCAGATACAGGAAGCTCACGCCGAAGGCCAGAACGGTGATCGCCATGGGGACAAAGCGGATTTTGGGCTGGATGACAAAGTAGCCCCCGAGCAACCCCGCCAGTTGAATGGCGAGGACGTTGCGCGTTCCCCCCGCGAAGGCCACGAAATAGAGCATGAGCATCGTCAACGCGATAAGAACAAGGGGGACGATGTTGTAATGCTTGCGCCGTGCGAAAATGACCCCTGCCAGCGGGGGCATGACGTAACCGAGGAGTTTCAATTCATTCAGCAGCGTCGCAAGGCTCCCGTAACGTCCGCGGCTCCATGGCTGGGTGAAACGCGGCTCCAGCAGCTCGTTGGCCCAGGTTACCGGATTGAAATCCACCGCCAGAAACATCGGCAGGAAATTCAGAAAGGCCGCTCCAAAATAGATGATGAGGAAATCCCCGTCGCGGATCTTCACCGCCCCGATCGGTTCCAGCCAACGGCGGGGAAAGAGGTTGATATGCCGTCCGATGGCCATGGTGGCGAATCCAAGGAGAGCGAGCTGGGTGGCCGTAACGACGTGTTCCGGAATGACGAGTAGGTCGAACTTGCTCTGCGGGAAAAGAAATTCAAAGAAAGTAAGAAAATAGAAGGCGATGAGGGCGAAAATATCGACCCGGATGAGGTTGCGGATCCCCGCTTTCATGTCGAAGAGCAGGCTGATGGCGATGGCGCCTAACAGCACCATGCTGACCTGGCCGGCCATCTTCGAAGAGGTTGCCTCCACGGTGCTCAGGAAATAACCAATGACACAGGCGGCCAGCAGCAGGATCGTTCCCGCCGGACTGGGTCCAATATTGTTGTTATCGCTCATCGTGGGCCTGGGCTTCTTCGAGCAGTTTCTCCGCGCTTTGCGTCCAGGGAAACGCGTCCGGAACCGTTCGCCGCTGCCGCGCCCAGCGCCGCAGCGCGTCAGCGAGGGCGGCGGGGTTGCCGAAGGGAACCACCTCCCCGGTTTCCCCCTCGCGCAACAGGTCCTTCGCCCCCACCCGTTCGCTGACAATGCAGGGAACCCCCACCTGCAGTGCCTGTACCACAACCAGGCCGAAGGCCTCCTCCGCCGAGGGCAGGACCAGAACATCCATCTGCCGCAGTTCCTTCGCCAGTTCGGCCTGCGCGACGGATCCACGCTGGCGGACGGTGGCCCGCCCCCCGTAGCTGGCAAAATCCGCTGCCGTCTCCCGGAAGGTCATCCCGAAGCAGTGCAATTCCCATCCGGTGGAATCGGTTTCCTTCAGGGCCTGGAGCAAATAATGAATGCCTTTGCGCAGGCTCTGCCGACCGGCGAAACAGATGCGGAACGGGCCCTTCGGAACGCAATCCCGCTTGGCAAAGAGGCGCCCGTCCGCGCCGTAGGGAACCACCCAGATCTTCTCCCGCGGCATGCCGTCCGCCACCAGCTGGTCACGGACCACGGTGGAGGCCACGCAGTGCCAGTCAGCCAGTTCCCGCTCCTCCTGCAGACGGTCGAGGTAATGCGCCGGAAGCGGCACCTGCTTCTCAAGGCTCAGGCCCGCCCGTTCATACTCCGGAGCGACCAGTTTGCGCTGCTGCTCCAGCGGCCCCATGGCATGGTTCAGGACCGTGGGAAGGGAGCGCTGCCGTGCCGCCCGGAAGAGGGCGCGGCATTGCCCCGGAAGCCCGTGGAGAAAGCCCTCCTCCGGCAGCAGCGCCGAAGCCGCCTTGTCAAAACCCCGGTCCTGCCAGCGGAAAACGGCGTCATCGGCCGGGCGCAGGAATTCCGGAAACCGTTGCAGACCGTAGGTCACCAGGGTCCGCCAGCTGCGTGACCGCAGCGGGAATCCCGCCGGCGGCCGCAACCGCCACCGGGGATAGCCGCTCAGGTAGGTCCCAAGCGCCCCCATCTCCCCCAAAGCGAGGGCCAGATCGTAAACATGGCAGGGATTGGTGGCGGCGAATGAGTGGCGTTCCTTCACGACAGCAACTTTCCTCTCCGCATTAGGGCACGCATCCATGCCGGGGCAAGCCCGTTCCTGCCAATTGAAGGCCCTCGGCCGCTTATCACTTTATTTGTCCGCTCACCAAAATATTGTTGTTTTTGGCGTTGACGAGCGTTGCGGAAGCCTCCACGTTTCCCGCGTACCCCAAATGATTGTTATCTCCAAAAAGTTATTTGTTTTTATCGTTGTTGGCTTGGCCAGCCTGGCTGTCGCCAGCGTCTGCTCCCTTATGCGGCTCCCCATGTCGCAGGCAGTGGTTCTTTTTATGCTGACGTGGATCGGTCTGGTCGCAACATTGGAAACGACTAGCTTTCTGGAGGGTAAGTCTTTGCGGGATTTTCACAGGCAAGAGTAGGTTGAGTTTGCGACAGTCAATCCTTTAGCGGAGAATCCCGTAGGTTAGAAGAAGGCCGGCACCCCCCGGCCTTCTTCTTTTTTTACCGCAGGATCTCTTGAAAAGCTTGTGTCGCGGGCGGGTTTCAGGCGGGGATTTTTCCAGCTTCGTGCCGGACCATCCTCCGGATGATCTCCTCGAAGGGAACGGTATTGCGCCAGCCGAGGATCCGTTGCGCCTTGCCGGGATTGCCGCAGAGGGAGGTCGGTTCCACCGCCGTGACAAGGGCGGCGTCATGGTCGACGTAGTCCTGCCAGTTGAGATCGACCGCTTCAAAGGCGACGCGGACGACGTCCTGCACGCTGTGAAGGCGACCGGTGGCGAGAATGAAGTCGTCCACGGCCTCCTGCTGCAGCATCAGCCACATGCCGTGGACATAATCCTGCGCCCAGCCCCAGTCGCGCCGGCCCTCGAGGCTGCCCAGCTCGAGGCGCTGCTGCAGGCCCGCCTTGATGCGGGCGGCTGCGCGCGCGATCTTCATTGTCACGAATCCGCCACTACGGCGAACGGATTCGTGGTTGTAGAGGATGGCCGAACAGGTTTGCAGGCCGTAGGCGGAGCGGTAGATCCGGGCCATCTGCATGGAAAAGGCCTTGGCCGCCCCGTAGGGGGTGGAGGGAATCACCGGGGTGCCTTCGTCCTGCGGGGAATGGGGCGGCGATCCGAAAATTTCCGAGGAGGAAGCGTAGAGGAACTTGGGGGGATGATCGAGGTCGCGCAGGATCTCCAGAAGCCGAACCGTCGCCATGCCCACACTCTCCACCGTAGTCTCCGGCAGCTCGAGGCTGACGCGCGGGCTGCTCTGCGCGGCGAGGTGGTAAAATTCATCCGGTTGCGCGCGGACGATCAGCCGGCGCAGGTGGGTAGCGTCCTCGAACGATCCGATGTGGAGAAAAAGCCGCTCATTGTAAATCGATTCATCGGCGACAAATGCGGCAAGGTTGCCGTAGGGCAGGTTTTCCGGGCGGCGGACAAGGCCGTGTACGGTGTAGCCTTTCTCGAGGAGCAGCTCGGTCAGATAGGAGCCGTCCTGGCCCGTGATCCCGGTAATAAAGGCTTTCATGTCCCGTCAAGGGGTAAGCATCCGCACCTCCGGCTCAAGGAAAATACCCGTGCGCGCCTGTACCCGTTCCTGGATACGCACGATGAGGGCCCGCACATCCGCCGCCGTCGCTCCACCGTGGTTCTCGATCCAGTTGGCGTGCTTCTCAGAAACCACCGCACCGCCGATGCGGAGACCCTTCAAACCGGCTTCGTCGATGAGGCGTCCCGCGGGCTGCCCCTCGGAAGTCCCCTTGAAGACGGAGCCCGCCGTCGGCCGCGTCAGCGGTTGCATGCGCTTGCGCATGGCAAGGTGCTCCGCCGTGGCCTGGCGCAGGGATTCCGCGCTCGCACGTTCACGGAAGCGGAAGCGCGCGGTGAGGACGACGGCGTCGCTTCCGATCAAGGCGGTATGGCGGTACGTCGGTCCGAAGTCGGCGTACGGACGCCAGCGCGGCGCTTCGCCCGGGCGAAGCGCCTCCACTTCCTCGCAGCGGTGGGCCGTCTGCCGTTCGTCCCCCGGCCCGAAGCCGGCATTCATGACCACAGCCCCGCCAACCGTTCCGGGAATCCCGATGTAGAAGCTGTAACCGCCATAGCCGGCCGCGGCCGCCTCCCGCGCCAGCCGGGGCAGCGAAAATCCCGCACCCGTTTCAAAAAGGCGGCTCCCGTCCCCCGCCTCCCCGTGAAGGACCGTCTCCGGCGCGTAGTGACGGAGCACGACCGTGAGGCCGGAAAGGCCCTCGTCGGGCAGAAGAACATTGGAGCCGCGGCCAAGGATCGTCAGCGGACATCCTTCCGTTTTCGCCCATGCAAGCGCGGCGAGCAGGTCTTCGCGTGTCCGCGGCGCGGCATACCATTCCGCCGGGCCGCCGATTTTCCAAGTCGTCAGCGGTGCGAGCGGGACGTCGCGCTCGGGACGGAAGGCCATCCCGCCTCAGCCTTCCGCGAGCAGCTTTTACT
>JAAAOD010000149.1 GCA_009908535.1 Verrucomicrobiota bacterium | reverse complement strand
AATCCAGACCCATCCGCCCCCATGTTGTTCAAGCCCGTGGATGAAGACCCAGGGCCAGAATCCATCAAAAATCCAGCCCACCCCGTTTTTTCCCGGATCGGCGGTGGAAGTGTCCTTCCACCCCAGCTCATTGGCGGGCACGTCTCCCCAGATAGACTCCGGTTCCTCTCCCGGCAGGGGGACCCCGTCGAAGACCCGCCAGTTGTCGATCCAGATCTCCTGCGCCGCCGTGGGGCCCCACGGGTAATCGACTTCAAAAAAGACGCGCTCGATGAGGGCGGAGGGGAAGCCGTCCCCGTTCTGCTGCCCGGCGATGGCAAGCTGGCCATCGACCCAAAGGTCGGCGGATCCGGCCACGAGGGTGCTCTCGCTGTCGTCCGGGCCGACATAGGTCACGGTCTCCCCGGAATGATTGAAGACGGCGTAGATCGCGTAGAGCGTATCCTCCTCGGTGACGGGCTCTCCGGAGTCGGAACCGGTCCCGGCCTCCCGGATGCCGTCATCGATACGAAAATCGTTGAGGTTGGTGGTGGAGCGACCGTCGAGGGAATCGCCGCGGATACGCAGAAAGGCCCGCTGGTCGACCACTTCAATCCCGTTCGCGGAACCCGTGGACGGCTCGTAGAAATCGAAGGCCACCGCGAGGACGCCGGTCGTGATCAAGGTGGTTTTGTCATCAAGGTCGCTGTAGTTCCGGTTTTCGAGGCGGGTCTGATCGCCGATGATCCACGGCTCTCCTTCGATCTCCACCGTACCGGCATTGCCGAACTGGAGGAAAGTATTGGAAGTTCCGCTACCGAAGATGTCGTCTTCGTCGATCCGGAAAAAAGTGTGCGACGGCAGGGGCGCGGCGTCCCCCCCGCCTGCTTTCCCCTTCCAGATCAAGCCGCCGAATCCTTCGGGATAGAAGATGTCGGAATTGGGAAGGAAGGTGTTCTCCGGCCGCCAATCCTCGAAGTCGTCCTCGAAGAGAAGGGTTTGTCCGGAACACGCCACGACTGCGGTGGCGAAACAGAACAACGAACAGGCATAGTGCTTTTTCATGATGGGCTCCATTTTTAATTAAAGGGATCCCCGGAATCCGATGACGAAGGACCGGCCTTTTTCAGTGTAGGATTCCGGGAAAGTGGGAACACTCCGGAAGGTGGACGCGAAGGGCTCGTTGGTGAGGTTCTTCCCCTCGAAGAAAATTCTCATTCCGTTCTCGAAGCGATACTGCACGGACAGGTCCAGCGTGTCCTTGGGCGCCTGCAGGGTGGAAAAGCCGACATCGAAGGTGTTCACCTTCAGCTCATCCACGGAGTTGTAGGCAAGGCGGACCGCCCAGTCGTACTTTTCCCAGGAGAGTTGCACATTGATGATGCGGCCGGGTTGTCCGCTCAGTTCCTGCCCCACCCGGACGCCCCGCTGCACGAAGTCATCGATCTCATCCTCCCAGAAAAAAATCGGCTCGTCCTGTTCGCCCTCGATAAGGGTGAGGTTGAAAACGAGCCCGAGGCCATCCAGAGGGGATGGTAACCACTGATCGAAGTCATTGTAGACGAAGGAAAATTCGAGGCCCTCGATCAACTGTTCCCCGCCGTTGAAGGGCTGCGTGAGGGGCTGGTTGCCGATGTCGCCGCCCACCGGAATGGAGACTTCATCGAGGAAGATAAAGTTCGTGATTTCCTTCCGGAAGACCCCGATGGAAAGATTGTTGCCGCCACCGAAATACCATTCGTAGGCGAGATCGAAATTCAACGATTCCTGAGCCTTGAGGTCGGGAGAGCCTTTGCCGATCGTCTGATCCTCGCGGCTGGCGTTGTTCGGGTCATTGAAAACCCCCCACAGGTCGTTGACGGTGAAGGTATTCCACGGGACAAGGTCTTCGAAATCCGGGCGGGCGATGGAAGTGGTGACAGCGGCGCGGAGGAGGTGGTTTTCGCGCCAGCGGTAAATCGCCGAGAGGTGGGGAAACCAGTTGGTGTAGTTGTTTTTCGCGTTGACGTCGTCAATATCCGGCAAGGTCGGGACGGGTTTTTCGACGAGGGAGGCCCGCCAGGTGTAGTCGGTGTCGGTGACTTCAACGCGCACGCCGGTGATCCAGTCGACCGGACCGGTGGAAAGATCCAGGCGGAGGTAGCCCGCCGTGATTTCCTCCTTGGCATCGTACATGCGGGCACTGGCGCGGAGTGCTTCGGGATTGCCGGCCCGGAAAAAACGATCCTCGTTGTCGAAATAGAAAGCGGTCACCGCGCCCAGCCGCGGATTCCTTCCCAGGTTGGCATACCTTCCCGAAAAGGCCTGCAAGGGAGGCCGCAGACCGTCCTGGAAACGGGTCAAATCGGGGGTGGCGGCAAAACCGGCTCCGCCGCCCTCCCCGGGTTCCGACAGGAGGGGGGAAAACTGCCGCAGTTGCACCCGACTGCTCCGGTCTCTTTGCAATATTTTAAAACCGCTTCGCAGCTCGATCCGGAGGTCCGTCCCGAAGCGATGATGGTAGTCCATTTGCCCGATCCACTCGAAGTCTTCGTAGTCCAGTTCCTGAAAGCGGACGTGGTCAAGCAGCTGTTCCGCGGCCCCCGATTCGGAAGTGAAGAGGTCGATGGGCTCCCCGTCGCGGGAAATGACTTCCTCCCCGTAGGCGGCCGGAAGCGGCGCCGGGGGATCCACCGGTCCGGTCGGGTAAGGCACCGTGCTGCTGAACTCCCCGTTGGGCAGAGCGGCAAGGGCCACCGCGGAGGGAAATTCCGGAAACTGAACCTGCGTGTAATCGTAGGTCAGGCGCCAGCCCTCACGGTACGCCGTATCCGGCATGTCGAAACGGTACCGTTCCTCGTCGTTCTCCGCGCTGGACCCGCTGAGGCTGAGGCGGTACGTCAGCGTCCCATCTCCGAGACGGGTCTCTCCGCCCGCGAGGAGCCGGTATTGCTCCTCCTTGCGGTCCGGACGGTAGCGTCCCCGGCG
Organism: Verrucomicrobiota bacterium; assembly: GCA_009908535.1. Taxonomy (GTDB): domain Bacteria; phylum Verrucomicrobiota; class Verrucomicrobiia; order Opitutales; family Oceanipulchritudinaceae; genus Oceanipulchritudo. The sequence continues at coordinate 7,959 of JAAAOD010000149.1, read as the reverse complement.
GTCCATCCGGGCCTGGTCCATGGATTTGTAAGGCGAGGTCAGCGCGGGATCGAAAAAGAGCGTCGGCCTCCCGCTGAAAACGATCCGCCGCTCCTCGAGATTGTTCAGGAAGACCGCGTCGTCGCCGTTATCAAGATTCCGTATTTGAATGCGGTAGCGGGTTTCCTCCCGGCTGCGGAAACTGAGAAACGGCTTCAGGTAGAGCTTGGTCGCCTCCGAGAGGCGGTAGCTCAGGGTGCCGTTCAGGTTGTAGCGACGTTCCGCGGTTGTCCGCTCGCGCAGGTCAAAGCGTTCCGGCAGCGGGATGGTCGTCGGAATGGCCTCGAACGGAGGGAGCAGCGGGGCTTCCGGATTTTTCCCCAGCAACCAGTTGGGCAGATTGCTCTGGCGCTGTTCCATTCCCCAGCGGACCGTCTCCTCGTCCCGCATGCTCAAGGAAAGAGTGAGCCCAAGCGTCCGGCTCTCGTTGAGGGCATCCCGGTAGGTCAGGGAAAGCCCGTATCCGTAGCCGTCCCCGTTTTCGGCGTAGCGTCCCTCCGCTTTATAGGAAATCTCCCGTTCCTGCGTCTCAAAAGCATCCGCCGTGATCAGGTTGACCTGCCCCCCGATCGCGTCCGCGTCGCGGTCCGGGGTGAGGGTCTTGACGACCTCGATCCGTTCGATGGCCTCCACCGGGATGCTGCTCACATCAAAGTTGCGGGTATCGTTCCCGAGGCCGCCGAGTTCGGAATTGGAGGAGGAAATGGAGCCGCCGTCGATGGTCAGCTTGTTCAGTTTTCCCTCCAGCCCGCGGATGGAAACCTTGTCCCCCTCGACGACATTGACCCCGACAAGGCGGTTCAGAGCGTCCCCGATGTTGTCGTCCGGCAAGGATTCCAGTCCTTCGCCCCCGACAAAGGAACCGATGAAGCGGGAGTTCCGCTTGTCTTCAATCGCCGTGACGATGCCGCGCGAATACACCTCGAAGGCTTCCAGTTCAAAAACCTCTTCCTCGGTCGCCTCCTCCTCCACCTGCCCGAGGGCAGGCGCAAGCGCAAGCAGCAGCCCCGTTACCATAACGAGAACGCGACCGTGGATTTTTGCAACAGGGGACCGATTCTTTCCGGAGAGCATCGTGAATGGGGAATAGCTATTCAATTCTTCAGGGGTTACCTACCAACCCTAGAAGAAATCGGACCCTTCGCGATCGAACTCTCATTTCTAACTGTTGAAGCCGGGCCGACGTCCGCCTAAACAGTTAGAATTCAGGTCCAATTGCGGCCTGCTCCGCGAGGCGCCTTCCTTGGCGGCGTGGCGAGCGAGCAAGACGCAGGCAACGGGGACCGGAAAGCCGCGAAAAAAGGGGCTTTCTGGCTGGGCCTCGGCATCGGGTGTGTTCTCACTTCCCTTTTCTACAGTTTTCTCACGGATCTCCGCGCAGGGGGCTCCGGGGGCGGGGAAACACACCGGGAACTGCGCCTTGCGCATGTCCTCGACCAGAGCCACCCGGTACACAAGGCGATGGAATACATGGCCGGGGAGCTCAAGCGTCTCTCCGGCGGCGAAATGGAACTGCTGATCTTCCCCAACGGCCAGCTTGGCTCGGAAACTGATTCCATCGAGCAGGTGCGCCGGGGCGCCCTCGCGATGGTCAAGACCTCGGCCTCGGCGATGGAGGGGTTTATCCCGGAGATGGCCGTCTTCGGGCTGCCGTATTTGTTTCGTGACGACCGTCACTACTGGAGGGTTCTGGAGGGGGCAACCGGGCAGGAACTCCTGCAAAAGGGCGGCCAGCACGGCCTGCGCGGGCTCTGCTATTACACGGCCGGAGCGCGCAGTTTCTACACGACGGACCGGGCCGTGCTCAGCCCCGCGGACCTGAACAACCTGAAAATACGGGTCATGCGCAGCAACGTGGCGATGCGGACGATCGAGCAGCTGGGCGCCTCGCCGACGCCGATCCCGTGGGGCGAGCTCTACACCGCCCTTCAGCAGGGCATGGTTGACGGCGCGGAAAACAATCCGCCCAGCCTGTATTCCAGTCGCCACTACGAAGTGGTCCGCCACTATTCCCTGAACGAGCACACGCGCATCCCCGACATCATCATGATCAGCGGCAGTATCTGGCAGAAACTTTCGCCGCAGGAACGGGAATGGCTCCAGGAGGCGGCGGACCGTTCCGTGGCCTACCAGCGCGAGCTCTGGCGTGAGCGGACCGCTTGGAGCCTCGGAAAGATCGAGGAGGCCGGCGTCCAGATCCATGAGGTGGACAAGGAGCCGTTTGCCGAATTGGCCCGGGAGGTTTACGCGGCTTTCTCCGGCACCCCGATCGCGGACTACATTGCGCGGATTCAAGAGGTAAGGGAGTGAGGGCGACCCGGTTCCATCAACGCCTCTACGGCACCATCGTCGCGGGCCTCAAGCGGGCCGTGGCCGGCCTGCTGTTTCTGCTCCTCTTCACGGTGGTGTGGGGGGTCGTGACCCGTTTTCTTTTCGGTGACCAGAGTTCGTGGACGGAGGAAACGGCGATTTACCTCCTCATCTGGGTTTCCCTTGCCGGGGCTCCCCTCGCCTACGCGGAAAACGGACACCTGGGCGTCGACTATTTCTTCAACAAATGGGGCCAGGAGACGCAGCGGATGGCCCGTTTCTTCAGCCACCTTCTGACGGCCCTCTTCGCGGGCGCCGGCCTGCTCTTCGGAGGCCTTAGCCTCGTCCTGGAGACGGCCGCCGCCGGGCAGGTTTCCCCGGCCACGGGGACGCCCACGGCCATCGTCTATCTCGCCATTCCCTTGAGCGGGGCCCTTTTCCTCTTTTTCGCCCTCTCCTTTGCCCTGACCTCCCCGGAGGAGGCCCCGCCTCCCCAACCTTCCAGCTGACGCCCTTTCCCGATGGATTTCCAAATTGCCATTCTGCTGGTGAGCTTCCTCGCGCTCCTTTTCATGAACGTCCCCATCGCGATCTGTATTGCCGTTGCGAGCATGTTGACGATGTACACGATCCCGGCCCTGCCGGTGGAATACCTGACCGCGCAGCGACTCGCCAACGGGATCGCCAGTTTTCCGCTGCTGGCCATTCCGTTCTTCATTCTCGCCGGTATCCTGATGGGCGAAGGGGGAATGGCCCGCCGCCTCATGCGTTTCGCGGACTGGTTGGTCGGGGGATTGCGGGGCGGTCTCTGTTATGTGAATACAACCACCTGCATGCTCTTCGGTGCCGTCTCCGGATCCGCCTCCGCGGCCGTCAGTTCAGTGGGGTCCTTCATGATCCCGGAGATGGAACGCAATGGCTACAGGAAGGAATTCAGCGTTGCCCTGACCACCACCTCCGCCACGACCGGATTGCTGATCCCGCCCAGCAACATCATGATCGTCTTTGCCGTTGTTTCCGGCAACGTTTCGGTGGCCGCCCTGTTTTTCGCGGGCGTCCTTCCGGGTATCCTCATGGGCTCGTTGCTCATGCTGGCCGCTTTCCTTTTCCACACGGCGCGGAAGGGGGCAACCGGGGAGAAACGAAGGGAAAAGGCCCTGACGTTGGGGGACCGCATCAAAATCGTCTTCGGCGCCGTGCCCACCCTCCTGCTCATGGTCATTATTCTCGGGGGGATTCTGGGGGGCGTCTTCTCCGCGACGGAGGCTTCGGCCATCGCCGTCCTCTACGCGGCCTTCACCGGCATCGTGGTCCATCGCGAGATCCCCCTGCGCGCCCTGCCGGGCATCCTTGAAAAGGCCGCCAAAACCAACGCGGTGGTCATGTTCCTTATCGGCAGCAGCCAGCTGATGAGCTGGATCCTCGCCCATGAGCAGATTCCCGCCGGGGTGAGCGAAGCCATGCTGGGGCTGACCGATAATCCCTTTTTCCTCCTCATCCTGATCAACCTGATCCTCCTTTTCGTCGGCGTTTTCATGGACATGACCCCGGCCGTGCTGATTTTCACCCCCATCCTTCTCCCCGTCGCCCTCAGCATCGGAATCGATCCGCTTCACTTCGGTGTCCTCATGATCACAAACCTGTGTATCGGGCTCTGCACTCCGCCCGTGGGCACCTGTCTCTTCGTCGGATGCAGTGTCGGGAAGACGACCCTGACCAAGGTCATCCCCTCCCTGATCCCCTTGTTTGTCGCCATGATCCTCGGCCTGCTGGCGATTTCCTTTTTCCCGCAACTGTCCCTGTGGCTGCCGGGCATCCTCGGCTTCTGAGGGAGCGGAACGGAGCGGGCCTTCCTCAACGGGCCAGTCCGGCCACCAGCCAGACGACTCCGATGGTGGCCGCGGCAAGGCCGCAGGCGGCGGCGAAACCGATGAGGTCGACCTTGTACCGTTGCCAGCTGAAACGCCGCCGACCCCGCAGAAGGTCGAGAGCGTCGACAAGGATCAGCCCGTCCTCTCTGTGCCGCGCCGCCGCTTGCCCTTCCCGCTCGGCGGATCCGGCGGCTTCGGTATGGCCTTCAAGGACGATCCGGACGCCTTTGGCATGGAGCCGCTTTTCAAAGCCGACCGGCGTATCGAGGAGGAGGTAGAACTCATCCATTTTCCTCTCGTCCTCGGGGCGGGTGAGCAGGCTGACAAGAACGCAGACGAAAAAGCCCACCGGAATATACAAGGTCACCTGGGCGGCAAAACTCCAGCCCAGGAGGTAGTCGCTGACCGAGCCGGCGAGGAACATCGCGACCGCACTGCAGATGGCCCCCCAGTGATTGGCGCGCCGCCAGAGGATCCCCATCCAGAAAGCCACCCCCATGTAGGCCGTTACTTTCCACGCCTCCTTGATGCCGTCGACAACGGTGGGAAATCCATAGGCGAAGACAAGTCCGCCCACCACGATCCCGAACCCCGCTATGCGCGCGATTTTCAAGGTCTCTTCCTCCGTCAGTTCACGCCGGACAAAGCGCTTGTGGAAATTCTGCGTATAGAGGGCAGAGGCATGGACCATGAAGGCATCACAGGTTGACATCACCGCGGCAATCATGGCGGCGAACATCAGCCCGACAAATCCGGTCGGCAGCAACTCCCTCGCGATCAGGCCGAAAGCGAGCTCGCGGTCCGCATCCGCCAGTCCGGGAATGAGGAAGGCGGCGAAGACGCCCGTGAAGGCCCAGCCGGCGGTGGCGAAGCGTTTAAGAAAGTTTCCGTAGGTCCAGCCGGACCGGCTCGCGATTTCTGATTTGCCGGCTCCACCAATGGCCATGTGGTGCGGGAGGACAACCACGTGGACGAGACCGTTGACGACCGCGGCGATAATAAACCAGAGGGTGACCTCACTGGGCGCGACAAGGCTGAACATGTGGTCGGGCAGCCCTTCGGCCATCCGTTGCAATCCACCGCCCGCCTTCAGGGCGAAAGGGATCAGCATAAAGGAAAGAATCAGGATCAGAATGCCCTGGATCAGATCCGTGTAGACCGCCGCGATGATGCCGCCCGCGAGCCCGTAGGAAACAAACAGCACGGTGGCGATGACAATGACCCATTCCTCCCGCAGCACCCCTCCCGTCAACCCTTCCACCGTCACGCCGGTGCCTTTGAGCATCACCCCCATGTTCATGGCGAAATACAACATCCCCACGAAGGTATAGAGCATGGCGATACCTTTCCCGTACCGGAACTCGAAGAAGTCCGCCATGGTCACATACCGCAATCTCCGGTAAATCGGGGCCACCAGCCAGAAGAACGGCGTGGCGAAGAGGTAGATCCATTGATACCAGATCCCGGCGAGGCCGTTGGTGTAGGCCGCGCCCGAGACCGACACCGGCTGGTCGGTGTGGGTGCCCACCCCGAAGGCCTGCGCCACCATCAGGAGTTTCCCGAAGCGACGCCCCCCCATGAAGTAATCGCCGCTCGATTTGACCTTCCGCAACGTCCACAGCCCGAGGCCGACCGTTCCGGCGAAGTAGGCGAAAAGGACGATCCAGTCAGGGACGGATAACCCCAGCATGGTTATTCAGGATCTTCTTCCTGCTCGATCAGGTTGACGGTGTAGTTGATCGTCAAACGGTCTTCCACCACCGTCTGCCCGGACGTGCCCACGGCCCGCAGCTCGTTGATCCCCTCCGGCAGCCGCGTTTTCCAGAGCCATTCGTGCCAGCCTTCCCCGCGCTCGATTATCCCGAGGCTGTCCCCGTTCAGAAAGAGCTCGACGGTGTCACAATTGGAAAAGACCTCCAGGGTCTTGACCTCATCCTCCTTTCCGGTCCGGTTGATCCAGGTCTGGGAGACGATGTAGACCATCGGTTTGTCCGCCCATTGGCTCTGGTAAAAATAAAAGGCGTCCTTCGGTTTCCGATCAAAGTCGGCGAGGCCTTTTTGATTAATCCCGGGAATGTTCCCGCCCTTCTCCTCCGAGGCGAAATCAAACATGTTCCAGACGGCGGAACCCCCGACCCAGTCGCGCTCCTGAATGGCCTTCCAATGGGCCTTATGAAAGGCCGTCGCCCAGGTCTCCGTGAAGTCGGACTGGCTTGGCGTTTCGAGATGGTACCCGCGCTCGCTTCCGGCTCCATACTCGCTGATAAAGATCACGGCGTCGGGATTGTTGCGATGTTCCTCGTCAAGCCACTCGGCGAATCCGGCAAAGTCGTCGTAGTACCAGCCGAAATACCGGTTCCATCCGCGGATGTCGGAATGATCGAAAATAGCCGTGCCCCGGGCCGCGAACTGGGCCTGCGCCGTCAGCCTGACGGGATCCAGTTCCTTGGCGAGGCGGTTGAGGTCGGCACAAAGATCCACCGTCCAGTGGAGGTCCTTATCCAGCTGCCGCCGAATCGTCTCATTCATCAGGCCCCAGATGATGATCGAGGGATGATTGTAATGCTGCGTGATCATCTCCCGCAGCATTTGTCGGGAGGTTTCCGCGAAGGCCTCCCGCCCCACACCGGTGACCACCGGAATTTCCTCCCAGACGAGCAGGCCCAGCCGGTCACACGCCTCGAGGACCGCCGGATCCTGCGGGTAATGGGCAAGGCGGACGAAATTCGCCCCCATTTCCTTGATCAGGCGCATATCCTCCCAGTGCTGCTCGTTGCTGAGCGCAATGCCGTGGCCGTGACGGTCCTGGTGCCGGTTCACCCCCTTGATCTTTGTGAATTCACCGTTGAGGAAAAAGCCCTTCTGCGGATCGAAATGGAACCAGCGGAGCCCGAAATCGGAGCGAAGGGTATCGACCCGGCGGTCCTCGTGCAGCAGGTGGACGCGCGCGGTGTACAGATGGGGATGGGAAGGCGACCAGAGGGCGGGTTCAACCACCTCCGCGGCGGGGAGCTCCACCTCCTGAAGGCCGGAGCCGTCCAGTTGCACCGTCATGTCGGTGCGGAAAAGTTCATTGTTTCCCGGGTCGAGAATAACCCCCTCGACGGTGGCCTCATCCTCAAGGCCTTCCGGGTAGCGGATTTCCGTACGGATGCCCACGCGGGCGCCTTCCCGCGAAACCTCCGGTGTATCCACGTAAAGGGCATCCAGGTGGACCGGATCGGTCGCGACGAGAAAGACATCCCGGTAGAGACCGCCGTACATGGTGTAATCCGCGCGGTGGGGCGGAATATCGTAATGAAAGGAGTTGTCCACCTCGACCTTCAGCACGTTCTCCTCTCCGGCTTTCATGGCCGGGGTCAGATCGAAGGAGAAAGCGGAATAGCCGCCCACATGTTCGCCGAGGTAGTGGCCATTCAACCAACCCCTCGCCCTCTGGAAGGCGGCTTCAATGAAAACCTCGACGCGCTGGTCCGCGTAGTCCGCGGGAATGTAGAGCTGTTTTTCATAGGTTCCCTTGCCGCGGAAATAGTAGTCCATGATCGTTACATGGGCGGGGCCGTCGAGGTGATCAAACGCATCCCGGGCGTTCCATGTATGCGGCAGATCCACTTGCTGCCGTTCCGCGCCCTCGGCGGAGAGGTGGAAATCCCAGTCCTCGTTGATGTTGAGAACGGTCCGTTCCCCGTGCAGGAAACCGGCGAAGAGAAGGGAGCAGGCTGCGCTCAGGAGCAGGTAG
>JAAAOD010000166.1 GCA_009908535.1 Verrucomicrobiota bacterium | reverse complement strand
GAAGGCGGATTGGGCGAGGGAAATGCCGGCCTCAAGGAGCGCCCCCGCATCGGTGAGCATCTCCTGTCCGCCCTCGGCGACGCTGTCGCCCTGGCAGAGCCGGTTCGCTTCCGAGTCCGTACGCGCCACGCCGCCCAGCAGCCGCAGGCTCCGCGCCTCCGCCGGCACGGCCTCCTCGCGCGAAAGGAGCATGGCCGCCGCGCCCGCCCCGATGGTCAGGTTGGCGAAGTACGGCTTGATCGTCTTGCGGGTCAGCTCGCCCCGCAGCAGGGTGGCGACCGTATTCTCCAGCAACGGGCGTCCATTCTCGCCGGCGACGAGGAGGACGTGCCGCGCCTGGCCGCTTTCGAGCATCCCTGCGGCGAAGACCATCCCGTTCACGAAACCGAGGCAGGCGTTGGAAAGGTCGAGGATCTGGCAGGACGGCGGCAGGCCCAGCATCCCGTGCACATAGGCCGCCGTCGCCGGTTCGAGCCGGTCGCGGCAGACCGCGCAGTGGATGACGGCGTCGATGTCGCCCCGGTCGACCGGCGCGGTTTCCAGCAGCGACCGGGCCGCGCGCGCGGCCGCTTCCGACGGCAGGGTTCCCTTCGGATAAAAGCGCCGCCGCTGGATACCGGTCATCAGCTCAAGGCGGCCTTCCGGAAGGCGCAGCTTCTCATAGACCGGGCGGAGCCGTTCCTCGATCTCCGCGGAAGTGACTTCCTCGGGCGGATCATCGACCGCCGTCGCGCTGATACAGACCTTCGAAAATTTCATTCCGTAGAGGATTCCCCGCCGCCGGCGGGCCGGTTCACCCGTTCGACCACCGTCTCATCAAAGTAATTCGAGTCCATCCCGGCGTTGACGACGATCCCCTGCGCGTTGAGGCCCGAGCTGCGCGGGCTCAGCAGCCAGACGACCGCGTCCGCCACTTCCTGCGTCGTAAGCGCCCGCTTGCGGTAGGTCAGCTGCTCCGCGTACAGGTAATTGTCGAGGTAGCCGGGAATGCCGGCGGAGGATTTGGTCCGCAACGGACCGGCGTTGACGGCATTGAAGCGCACCTCGCTGTCGGCGCTGAAGGACTTCGCGAGGTACCGCACGCAGCCTTCCAGCATGCTCTTGATCGGTGACATGTAGCCGTAGGTGGCGGCGGTCACGTAGGAGGAAATGCCCAGCGCCACCACGGAGGCCTCCGGCGTGAAAAGCGGCTTCAGCGCGCGCGCGAACTCCACCAGCGAAAAGGCGCTCACCTGCGTCGCCTGCAGGAAGTCCTCCCGCTTCGTCTCATGGAACGGCACGAAGCCCTCGCTGTAGTTGGCGAAGGCGATGGAATGGACGAAGCCGTCCAGCTGCCCCGTGTGGGCGCGCACCTGTTCCGGCAGCGCGCGCAGATCCGCCTCCTTTTCCACGTCGCAACAGACGTACGGCCGCCCGTCGAGGAGCCGCGCCATCTCCTTCGCGCGCTGCTCGTTGCGGACGCAGTAAACCACCTTCGCCCCCGCCTCCTCGAGCGTGCGCCCGACCGCGTGCGCCACGCTGCGCCGGTTGCCGAGGCCGCTCACCAGAAAGGTCTTCTTTTCCAACCGCAGGAAATCCATCGTCGCCGCCTACGCCAAAGGCTCCGTCACAAGAGGGCAAGGGCGAAGGAAAGGGTCACCGCCGCTTTGCCGCCGACAAGGACCTTTCCTTCCAGAAAATGAAAGCGCCCCATCGTTTCGCGGAACTTCACCTCGATGCGGAGGGTGTCGCCGGGACGGACCATCTGCTTGAACTTGGCCTGCTCGATGCGCGCCAGCACGGGGGTCTTCTCCGCGCCGTCCTCCCCCGCCCCGCTCATCTTCTCGACGAGGTACACCGCCGCCGTCTGAAAAGTGGCCTCGCAGAGCAGCACGCCCGGCATGAGCGGATTGCCCGGATAGTGGCCTTCGAAATGGGGTTCCTCGGCGCGGATCGCGCGCTCGGCGACCGCGCCCGCGTCGGTGATTTCCAGCATCCGGTCGATAAAGAGGAACGGCGGCCGGTGCGGAATGGCTTGTTCGACATCAATCATAGGAAGGAACTTCGGCGGGCTTCTCCCGCTCCTTGAGAAACTTGTCAACGTTGTTGGCCACGATCACCCCGTAGTTCATCGTCCCCAGCCAGCCGGACATGATGATGCCCACCGAACCGGCGTGGTACATGCCGGTCACGACCTCCGGCAGGCGGCGCGAAACCGCCAGCCCTTCGAATTTCGTCCCGAAGGAGGTTCCCCCGTGGTGCCGGGTAAAATAATGAACGGTGCGCGGCGTCGCGGCCTCGAGGTGGTCGATCTTTTCCCGCACGCCCGGAAGAATGCGCTCCAGCGCCTGCACGCAATCCTCCGCAAGCCCCTTCTTTTCCGCCTCGTACCTCTCTTCGTCGAGGTCCGCCCAGTCTTCCCAGCGCGCGTTCAGGGAGGCCACGACGGCGTAGCGCGGCACGCGGCTGTGCGGCCGGGTATCCGGATAATAAAAGGAGAAGGTCCGGCTGCGGCCGCGGCGGCGCAGCAGCTCGTCCGTCGAAAACTCCGGCGCTTCCGAGCTGAAGATGAGGTCGCCCACGTGGGGAATGGATTCGCCCTTCCGAATCCCCATGTAGACCTGGCAGGAACTGGTGTTCACACGCACGTCCTCGCCTTCGCGCCGGAAATCCTCCGGCAGGCGGTCCGCCGGCAGCAGCTCCTGCAGCGTCGTCTTCAGGTTGGCATTGGAAATGATGGCGTCGCAGCGGATGGTGCGCGGCGGATGTTCCTCGCCGCTGTTCCGGCTCTGCGCCACCACGCCCGTCACCCGCGGCTGCCCGGCGGCGTCCTCCTCGACGAGGATCTCCCGCACGAGCGCGCACTTGCGCAGCTCCGCCCCGTTCGCCTGCAACTCCTTCGTCATCTTCCCGATGAGGCCGTCCGTCCCGCCCTTGTAGAGATAGACGCCCTTGTTCATGAAGTTGGAGAAGACGATCCCGTAGGCGATGGCCGGATCCTCCAGCGAGGAGCCGTTGGCGTAGGCGATGGGCTCCATGAGCAGGCGGTGCACGTCGTTGCGGCCCGGAAAAAACTCCTCGAAGACCTCGCCGGTGGTACGCCGGTCCTCGTCGTAGAAGTTCATTTGCCCGAGGTGGTCGAAAAAGGCCTGTACCCGCTCCTGCGGAATCCCGAACTCCTCCACGAGCAGGCGCGAAAAGTCGGCCTTGTCAAAGGAGGTGCGCAGGTTCATCTGCGGATTCAGGAAGCGGATGTCCTCCAGCCGCTCGATGGAATCGGCGATTTCCCGCGTCCAGTACTTGCGGCAGCTCTTGATCATCCCGTGCGGAAAGCCGTGCAGGGAAATGTCGAAGACGTGCCCGCCCGGGCGCTTGAACCAGGTCGCGAGGCCGCCGAACTGGTAATGGTGCTCAAGCAGCAGGACCCGGTGCCCGGCCTTGGCGAGGACATTCGCGCTCGTGAGCCCGCCGAGGCCGCTCCCGATCACCACCGCGTCGTACGCCTCCCCGACGCCTGCCAGCCAGTCCTTTGCCATTGCTGTATGCTTGGAGGACATGCCGCCGCCGGGGCAACCCAAAACGGGACCGCTCCCCCGTCGTCCTCCCCGAAATCGGGCGGGAAAGTTCCTTGACGGTCCCGACACCGCCCCCTTTACACAGGCATTCTGAGCCCGGGTAACGTTCGCTCCCGGCCTGAACCGAACCGCACCTTCATGTCGTACAAACTCTTCATTCCCGGACCCGTCGAGGTCTCGCCCTCCGTCTACAAGGCCATGACCACCCCGGTCTTCGGCCACCGCAGCCCCGACTTCGTCGAGCTGTACCAATCCGTGCAGCCGCGCCTGCAGCAGCTCTTCTTCACCGGGGATCCCGTTTACATTTCCACCAGCTCCGCATGGGGCGTCATGGAAGGCGCCCTGCGCAACCTGACCGAAAAAAAGGTCCTGAATATCTGCTCCGGCGCCTTTTCCGACAAATGGCACGACGTCGCGAAGCGCTGCGGCAAGGATGCCGGTGCCATCAAGTACGACTGGGGCACGCCCATCGACCCCGAGGACGTCCGCAGGGAGCTGTCCACCGGCGCCTACGACACCGTCACCTTCATCCACAACGAGACCTCCACCGGGACCATGAACCCGCTCGCCGAGATCATGGCCGTGGTGCGCGAATTCCCGGAGGTCATCTCCATCGTCGACTCCGTCAGTTCCTTCTCCGTCCTGAAAATTCCGAAGGATGAACTCGGGATCGACGTCCTCCTCACCGGCAGCCAGAAGGCCCTCGCCCTGCCGCCCGGCATGGCCCTCTTCAGCGCCTCCCCGCGCGCCCATGAACGCGCCGAAAAACTGGCCGACCGCGGCTACTACTTCGACTTCCTCGAATTCCGCAAGAACCACGAGAAAGGCATGACGCCGTCGACCCCGGTCATTCCGCTCATCTTCGGCCTCCGCGCCAAGCTCGAAGAGATCTTCGAAGAGGGACTGGACGCCCGCTTTGAGCGCCACGCCCGTCTCAATGCCAAAGTCCACGCTTGGATCGACCGCCACGGGCTCGAAACCCTGCCGCCGCGCGCCTTCGCCTCCAAGTCCCTCTCCTGCGTGAAAAACCTGCACGAATGGGACCTTCCCGCCATCATCGCCCACCTCAAGGAACACTACAACTGCGCCATCGACGCCGGCTACGGGAAGATCAAAGGAAAAACCTTCCGCATTTCCAACATGGGCGACGAGACCGACGAGACCATGGAGACGCTCCTCCGCCAGCTCGACGAGACCCTCGCCGCCCTTGGTTACACTTCCTGAACCGGCACCCGAGCCTACCCCCATCCCTCCCTTCGCCATGAGCAAAAAACTCGTCATCGCCGAAAAACCGAGCGTCGCCCGCGACATCGCCAGCGCCCTCGGGCGCTTCAAGAAAGACGGCGATGTGTATGAGAACGATCACTACGTGATCACCGCCGCCGCCGGGCACCTCGTCGAACTCTTCATGCCCGAGGACATCGACAAAAAGGAATACGGCTTCTGGCGGCTCGCCGCCCTGCCGATCATTCCCGATGCCTTCCAGCTCAAGCCCATCGGCGACAAGCGGAGCAAGGACCGCTTCCAGTTGCTCAAGAAGCAGATGCAGCGCAAGGACGTCGACGAGATCCTCAACGCCTGTGACGCCGGACGCGAGGGCGAGTTGATTTTCACCTACATCTACGAACTGACGAAGAGCAAAAAACCGTTTGAGCGCGTCTGGATGCAGTCCATGACGCCGAAGGCGATCAAGGAAGCCTTCGACAAGCTCTGGGATCCGGAGCGCATGCAGGGCCTGCAGGACGCCGCCCGCTCCCGCTCGGAGGCGGACTGGCTCATCGGCATCAACGGCACCCGCGCCCTCACCAAACGGATGTTCGGCCGCAGCAAGGGCGTCGCCACCGTCGGGCGCGTGCAGACCCCCACCCTCTCCATCGTCCTCGAGCGCGAATACGCCATCCGCGGCTTTGAGCCCCGGAGCTACTGGCGCGTCGAGGGCACCTTCAATGTAGCGGAAGGGGAATACGTCGGCGTTCTCCAGCGTCCCAGTCCGGTCGACAAGACCGATCCCCACGACAAGGCCGACCGCTTCTGGGAAAACGAAGTCGCCGAGGGCATCCTTGCCCAGCTCAACGACATGCCCGGCGGCCTCGTCAAGGACGAGAAAAAGCGCAGCAAGCAGTCCAGTGGCCGCCTTTACGACCTGACCTCGCTGCAGCGGGAAGCCAACGGCCGCTACGGCTACGGCGCCGGCCGCACCCTGCAGATCGCGCAGAACCTCTACGAGAAGCACAAGCTCCTCACCTACCCGCGGACGGACAGCCGCGCCCTGCCGGAGGATTACATCGACACCGTCAAGCAGACCCTCGGCAACCTCGACGGTCCCATCGCCGACTCCGCGCAGAAGGTCCTTTCCAACGACTGGGTCAAGCCGAACAAGCGCATCTTCAACAACAAGCAGGTCAGCGACCACTTCGCCATCATCCCCACCGGAGAAAAACCGAAGAAACTGACCTCCGAGGAATCGCGCATCTACGAGATGGTCTGCCAACGCTTTGTCGCCATCTTCTTTCCGCCCGCCGAATTCGATGTCACCACGCGCCTGACCACCGTCAAGACCTTCACGTTCAAGACCGAGGGGAAGGTCCTCGTGAAGCCGGGCTACCTCGAGGTTTACGGGAAGGCCGCCGCCAAGAGCGAGCTGCCCCCACTCACCGATCCGGACAAGAATCCGGACTGGCTCAGCGAAACCAACCGGGACGCCCATCTCGACGATCCCGACGCCCACAAGGCGCGCGCCGCCGCCTTCGAGCTGCTCGAGGAGGCGACCAAGCCGCCCCAGCGCTTCACCGAGGCCACCCTTCTCTCCGCCATGGAAGGCGCCGGTAAACTCGTCGAGGACGAGGACCTCGCCGAGGCCATGAAGGAATCCGGCCTCGGGACACCCGCCACCCGCGCCAACATCATCGACCACCTCATCAAGGAGAAATACCTCGAGCGCGAAGGTCGGCACCTGCTCCCCACCGCCAAGGCGGAGAACCTTTTCGAGTTTCTCAAGGCTGTGCAGGCCGAGGCCCTCACCCGGCCCGACCTCACCGGCGAATGGGAAAAGAAACTCCGTGATATGGAGCACGGGCGCATTTCCCGCAGCGAGTTCATGCGCGGGATCACCGACCTCACCAAGCTCATCGTCGACCGCGTCAAGAATTTCGAGGAGGACGAGGAAGCCGCGCCGGAAAGCAGCATCGTTTCCCCCACCGACAACAAACCAATGAAGGAGCTGCTGCGCTCCTACAAGTCGCAGGACGGCGAGCTCACCATCTACAAGACCATCTCCAACCGGAAACTTTCCGAGGAGGAAATCCAGACCCTTGTGCAGGAGCGCCTCGTCGGCCCCCTCGACGGTTTCCGCTCCAAGGCCGGCAAGCCCTTCTCCGCCATGTTGCGGCTCGACCCCATGAACAAGGTCAGCTTTGACTTCGGGGAATCCAACCGCGACCGCGAGAACGGCGAACAGGTCAACCTCGACGACCTTCCCGTCGTCGGGACCTTCAGGGAATCCGGCGCCCAGGTCTACGAGACCCCCAACGCCTACGCCTGCTCGCGCAGCCTGCAGGACGAACCCGGCGACACCTTCCGCCTCTCCCGCACCATGCTCGGGAAAACCGTCCCGCGGGAGGAAGTGACCAGGCTCCTCGAGGAAGGAAAAACCGGCCTCATCAAGGGCTTCAAATCCAAGCGCACCGGCCGCCTCTTCGATGCCTTTCTCATTCTCAAGCCCCGCGGCCAGATCGGCTTCGAATTCCCCCCGCGCAAAAAAGCCGCCAAAAAGGCCGCGAAGAAGAAGAGTTCGTCGGATTGACGGGCAGAACAAGGCCTGAAAGCCTTGGACAGATCCGCTCTTGCCCCGCTGGGGGCCTTGCCATCAACTGGGGCCTCTATGCGCATTCGAACTTTTCAAGGACTGCGGCCCGCGGCCGCCTCGGTGGAGAAGCTGGTCTCGCTTCCCTACGACGTCGTGAATACGGCCGAAGCCCGTGCGATGGCGGAGGGCAACCCGCTGAGCTTTCTCCATGTCGTCCGGCCGGAAATCGACTTTCCGGAGGGCCAGGATCCGTACGCCGGCGAGGTGTACGAAAAAGCGGCGGCGAATCTGCGCCAACTGCAGGAGGACGGCCACCTGCAGCGCGAAGACAAGCCCTGCGCCTACCTCTACGAGCTGCAGATGAACAGCCACCGCCAGCGTGGGGTCGTCGCCCTCTCGCATGTTCAGGACTACGACGAGGACCGCATCAGGAAGCATGAAAAGACGCGGGTGGAGAAGGAAAACGACCGCACGCGCCTGACCTCCACCCTCGGTGCCAATACCGGCCCGGTCTTTCTCACTTACCGCCAGACGGATGCCCTTGCCGGCCTCATGGAACGCGCCGGGGAAGGGGAACCGCTCTACGACCTGGCCACGGAGGACGGCATCCGGCACCGCATCTGGAGGATCACCGAGGGGGATGCGCTCCGTTCCGCCTTTGAAGAGGTGCCGCAAAGCTATGTCGCCGACGGCCACCACCGGGCCGCCTCCGCCGCGCGCGTCGCGCGTGAGCGCCGCGAAGCCAATCCCGGACACACCGGCGACGAGGATTACAACTGGTTCCTGACCGTGCTCTTTCCGGCCGACGAACTGCAGATCCTTCCCTACAACCGGGTTGTCTTCGACCTCAACGGGCTCGAAAAGGGCAGTTTCCTGCAGCAACTGCAGACGCGCGCCCCTGTTCAGGAGGAAAGCGACGGCCAGGCTTCCCGTCCCGGCGAGATCCGCTTCTACCTCGGGGATAACTGGCGCAGCCTCCACCTGCCCGTACCCGAGGAGGCCGATCCGGCCAGCCGCCTCGACGTCAGCCTTCTCCAGGACAACGTGCTGCAACCGCTCCTCGGGATCGACGATCCGCGTACCAGCGACCGGGTCGAGTTTGTCGGCGGCATCCGCGGGGAGGCCTACCTGCGCGAGAAAGTGGAATCCGGCGAGGCCGGGGTCGCCTTCTCCCTCTACCCTGTCACGGTGGAGCAGTTGATGGACATCGCCGACGCCGGCCAGATCATGCCGCCAAAGAGCACATGGTTTGAGCCCAAGCTGCGCTCGGGCTTTTTCATCCACACCTTCTGAAGTGAAGGGAACCCGCTACGACTCCGGGCGACTCAGCACCCGGTAGGGCACCTGCGCAATGGCGATCTTGCCGGCGGGCAGGTAGCCGCTGAAGGGCATGCTGATGACGGCGGCCCGCTGGCCGAGGATCGTTCCGGGTTGCAGGACGCTGTTGCAGCCGGCCTCCGCCCCGTCGCCAAGAAAAGCCCCCACCTTGTGCAGGCCCGTGCGGAAGCGTTCGTCCTCGAGCCGTACCACCACTTCGTCGCGGGCGAGGCGCAGGTTTGCGCAGATGACCCCTGCCCCGAGATGCGCCCGGTTCCCGAGGATACTGTCTCCGACATAATTGTAGTGGGGCGTCTCCACCTTCTCCATGAGGAGGCAATTCTTGTACTCGCAGGAATTTCCGAGGACGGATCCCGCCCCGACAATGACATTGCCCCGGACATAGGCCCCCGGACGAATCTCCACCTCCGGCCCGATCCACGCCGGTCCGTGCAGGGTCGCAGTGTGCGGCAGCTTGACGGAGGAATCCAGGTAGACGTCGCCCTGCACCTCCACGCCGGGAGGAATGGCGGGTCCTTTCCCGGCATGCCCGGAAAAGGGAAAGCCCGCCAGGGCTTCCCGGATCCGCGGCAACCACTCCCACGGATGGGCCTCCATGGAAAACCATTCGGCGAAGGGGAGCCCTTCCGGCCAGGTAAAAAGGTCTCGCGCTTTCATGCGCGGAAGTGTGCCGCACGGGGGCGTCCGGTCAACGGCTTTCCCCGCCGGCAAGGCGCGTTTCCACTTCAAGAAAGTCTTCCGGCGGCTCCCTGCGTAGATCGAGATCCTTGCCGCTCACCGGATGCCGGAAGCCCAGCCGGGCGGCATGCAGCATCACCCGCGGGGCCGTGCCGGCACCGACGCCCCTGCCACCGTACAAAGAGTCCCCGAGCAGCGGGTGCCCGATCGCCTTCATATGCACGCGGATCTGGTGGGTGCGCCCGGTATGGATTCGGACAGCCACGCGCGCGGCGCAGGTCCCCCACCTTTCTTCGACCCGGTATTGGCTTTTCGCAGCCCGCCCGTCCGGTCGACAGCACATGCGCGTCCGCTGCCTCGGATGGCGTCCGATCGCTTCCTCGATAAGGCCTTCGGACGGTTCCGGGATCCCCGCGACAAGGGCACGGTATTCCTTTCGCACGGAACGCTCCATGAACTGTTCGGCCAGCCCGCGGAAGGCCGCGTCGGTCTTGGCCACCACCAGCAGACCGCTCGTTTCCCTGTCGAGACGGTGTACAATGCCCGGGCGTTCGGTCCCGCCGATGCCGCGGAGGCTGTCCCCACAGTGATGCAGAAGCCCGTGCACGAGCGTATCCTCCCCGGTTCCCGCACCCGGATGGACCACCACGCCGGCCGCCTTGTCCACCACGAGCAGCTCATCGTCCTCGTAAGCAACCTTCAAATTCATCGCCACCGGGCGCAGCGGCAGCGGAACCGGGTCCGGCAGGGAATACCAGACAACATCGCCGGCGCGGAGGCGGTCGCGCTGGCAAAGCACGCGTTCCTCCGTCCAGATGCGACCCTCCGCGAAAAGCTTCTGCCAGCGCGTGCGGCTCCGTTCCGGCAGGCATCGCGCCAGCAACCTGTCCGCCCGGCCGGAAGGGGTTCCCTCAGGGACCGTCCACTCGAACTCCCCGGCCACTGCTCAGGTCTCCGGCGCACCGCGCCTGTCACTCTCGCGGACCGCTCCCGTAATCTCCTCGATACAAGCGGCAATCCAGCTCTCGTCCGCCTGCGCGTTGCGGAATCCGTTCGCCGCCACCTCCCCGAGCTCCGCATAACTGAAGCCGAGTTCCTGGTGCAGTACCGTGTACTCCTCGGTCAGCGTATTGCCGAAGGAAACAGGGTCGTCGGTGTTGACCGTCACCATTACCCCCTCGTCGTGCAGATGCCGCACCGGGTGTTCCGAGAGAGAGGGGACGACGCGCAATTTGAGGTTGCTGATCGGGCACATGTCGAGAACCGCCCCTTCCTCGCGCAATCGCCGCACCAGCTCAGGGGATTCGGCCGCGCGCGTCCCGTGCTGGATGCGGCGGACGCCGAGTTCATCCATCACTCGCTCGACAAAAGCCGGTCCGGCAAACTCGCCCGCGTGCGCCTTTGTTCCTTTCCCCGCCGCGCGCGCCCGCTGCCAAAGGTCGGCCGTCCACGGCTGCAACGGCGTCGTTTCCGTCCCGTGCAGGTCGAGCCCGTCCACTTCATCCCAGTCGAGGCTTGCCTCGATAAACGGCCGGCTGCGCTCGGTGTAGCCGTC
>JAAAOD010000117.1 GCA_009908535.1 Verrucomicrobiota bacterium | reverse complement strand
CGCTCCCGCCAGGTGCCCCTCCGCGCCGTTCAGGTCCGTGATCAGGTAGGTCGAAAACACGCCGACAATGGAGGACTCCGCGAGGTTGGTGAAATTCTCCAGCACCGTGTCGATGTCGTCAAAGGCGAGATCGCCGCTGAAATGCAGCAGGCGCTCGTCGGTCGTTTGCAGCGAATTCCCCGTGCGGAAGGTCCCTGCCACCGGGTCTTCCTCGTGCGTGATCGTCACGACCACGTAGTAGTCATACTCCACCGGATTCAGCTGCTGTCCCGCCGCCGGCTTCACTTCGAGGGTGTGGCTGACGGTTTCCGTGATGGCGGAATACAGCCAGAATCCACTCCCGAAACCAAAATCGATCCAGACGCGCGAATAGCTGTCGATCGATTCGGAAAAGGTCTGCTGCGGAGTCTCCAGCGGGATTTGGTCGTCCACGCCGTCGAGGGTATCCCGCTTCCACAACTCGACTTCGTAGGTCACATCGACAGGACCGCTATCCACCGCGGAATTCCAGTCGTCGAAGCGGTGCAGGGTCGCGTCCACCCCCACTTCGATGGCTTCCGCCTCCGCCCCGTTGGCCGCCCCGGTTACCATGCTGCGCCGCTGCCAGGTCACCGCGTCGAGCACGGACAGGACATTCACCGCGTCATCGCCCTGCGTCCCGACAAAGTGCTGGAATTGCTTGGGAGTGGCCTCTTCCGCAAGGAGGTCGTCGTCCCATGCGGGAGTCGTTCCTCCACCGATGACAAAGAAAAAGCCCTCGATCCCGACGACCACTTCGACGGTGTAATCTTTGGCCGGATCCAGCTGGGAATCCGGCAGGACAAGGGTGCTGTAGGAGTTGGTGTCATTCGCCGGATCTCCGGCGTCGGTATCGATATCAATGGTGAAGCCAGAAGAATTGTCCCAAACCACCGTTCCCGTGCTTCCCCCGAGGTCGAGAAGGACCGGGTCACCACTCTCATCCAACAACCGGAAGCCGACGCGGAACTTGTTCGACCCGGAGACCCCGTCGGAGGGGCTGAACGTCAGCTGAGTCTGGGCGTTGATACCGTTCGCCAAGGGGCCGGGAACGGAAAAGGCGCTGTTGCTGGAACCTACGGAGTCGACCTCGACGTCGATCGTTTGCGTGTAGATCTGCCCGGCCAGCGGAGCCACGCCCCACAGAAGCCCAAAGATTGCCATCATCCAGCCGATCCTGCCGACCCGTGCTCTTGCCTTGCCCGTTTTTATCATTTGATACCTCGCTGGTTGTCGCTGCCCAGCGGTCGGTACCGCAAGGTCACAAGGTGGGAAAACACGATGCGTCCGACGGAATCAGAAAACCCTCTAAAGCAGCAGATGGTTAGGAGTATTTGTAATAGTTCTGATAAGGAAAGCTATCCTGGTCAAGCCGATTAGCTCCTGCCACTACGGGAAAAGAGGCGATAAAACCGGAAAAGGATTGATCCCATCAAGAATCCGCTTCTTGAAACATCGTTTTCGCCGATGCAGGGGCCGCGGACAACAGAGCAAGGACCGGAAACGGGCCGTGGGAGCGTCTTCCACCGCCTGCGGGCGCGGCGTCTTGTCACCGGCTGGGTGCTGCTGGTGCTGTTGTGGCTGGCCTTCAGCGCCAAGTTCGACCTTTTCCATATCGGCACGGGCGTGATCGCGGTCACCCTCATCATGTGGCAGCACTCGGCGCTGCCGCAGCTCGGGAAGCGGGAGGCGCCGCCGCTGCGGCCGCTCCGGGTCCTGTTGTACATTCCGTGGCTTCTCTGGCAAATGCTGCGATCGGCGGTCTACGTGGCGGTGATCATTCTCCACCACCCGAGGAAGATCGAGCCGCGGGTATTGTCCTTCCGCTGCAACCAGCCCTCGGACCTGCAGCACGTCCTTTTCGCCAATTCGATCACACTGACGCCGGGGACACTGACGCTTGACCTCAAGGACGGGCATTATCTGGTCCACTCGCTGACGAAGGCGACGGGGGAGGACCTTATGGAGGGCGATATGGCCCGGCGAGTGGCGCGGCTGAGCGGGAACAAGGGCGGAATCTCCCTCATCCCCGAGGAAGGCGGGCGACCGGAGGAGGGCTGAAGCATGGAAATCCTCACCAACATCGCCATCGCCCTGTTCGTCGTCGCGATCACCATTCCTTTCATCCGGTTATTGAAAGGACCGACCGTCTTCGACCGCCTGCTCTCCATCGGGGCCATCGGGGGAAAGACCATCGCCCTCGTGCTGCTGGTGGGCCTCGCCTACAACCGGCTGGACATGTTCATCGACATCGCGCTGGCCTACGCGCTGCTGAATTTCATTTCGGGCATCATCGTGGCGGAATACTTCCGCCTGAAGGAGGTGGAATCGAAATGATGCTGCGGGAAATCGCGGGGCTGGTTCTTCTGTTTGCCGGCCTGTTCATGATGATCGCGGGGAGCATCGGGCTGGTGCGCCTGCCGGACTTCTTCACGCGCACGCACGCGGCGAGCAAGGTCGACACCGTCGGCAGCGTGGTGACCCTGCTGGGCATCGCCTTCCTCGCCGGTCCGGAAGTCGACGGGGCGAAGGCGCTGCTGGCCGGGTTCCTGATCATGCTGACCAATCCGGTCTCGGCGCACTTTCTGGCCCGGGCGGCGTACCGGGCGGGCCACCGCCCATGGCGGCCCGACAACGCGGACCCCTCGCAAAAGGAGAAGGGATGACCCATGCACTGGACGGTTGAACTCATTCTCTATGCCTTTCTGATCCTGACGGCCCTGACCTCGCTGGGGGTCCGGGACCTTCTGGCGGCGGTGGTTACGGCGACGGCCTTCAGCTTTGTCATCGCGATCATTTACGTGGTCATGGGGGCCGTCGATGTCGGCTTCACGGAGGCGGTGATCGGCGCCGGGGTCGTGGGCGTCTTTTTTATTCTTTTCATCTTACGGACGACGAGGAGGAGCGTGGATTGAAACAACTGCAGTACGCCTTTTTCCTTCTTTTCTTCGGGCTGCTGGTGGCGGCTTCCTTTTCCTTGCCGCCGCGGGGCGACCCGGAGGCCCCGGCGAGCCGGGTGGTGAGCGACGCGGGCTCGCCGACGGCGGCGGCCTATTACCTTGAGAACTCCTACAAGCAGACGCACACGGACAACATGGTGACGGCGGTCCTCGCGGATTACCGGGCTTTTGACACCCTCGGCGAGACGCTGGTCGTGTTTGTGGCCGGAGTCGCCTGCGCGCTTCTCCTGCGGAAACGGAACGAGCCCCCCGCATGATCGTCGGCGCCGACAGCCTGATCGTACGCCTGTCCTGCCGGATCATCGCGCGGATCCTGCAGGTCTTCGCCATTTACGTCGTATTCCATGGTCACTACAGCCCGGGGGGCGGCTTCCAGGGCGGAGGCCTGCTGGCGGCGGCGGTGGTCCTCATGCGGATCGGCGAGGGCAAGGCCGACAGCGAGAGGGAGTTCCCGGCGAACTACGCCCTCCTTGTCGGTTCCCTCGGGGCCATGGTCTTTCTTCTCGCCGGTGTGGCCAACGTGATCTTCGGCGGGCGCTACCTCGAATACGACAGCCTGCCCTTCAAGGCGATCCCGCCGGAGGACCTGCACTACTGGGAGATCCTCGTCATCGAGGTCGGGGTCGCGATCGCGGTCATGGGCATCCTCGTATCCATTTTCGACCGGCTGTCGGGAGGGTCCAGAAACGATGATTGAGGTCATTCAAGGCTGGTTCACTTACTGGATGTGCTTCGCCCTGCTGACCATCGGGTTGTACGGGGTGGTCTGTAAGCGCAATCTCCTGAAAAAAGTCATCGGGCTGACCATCTTCCAGTCGGCGATCATCCTCTTCTTCATCATCGTCGCCTTCAAAGACGGGAGCACCGTGCCCATTCAGGGGGAGGACGTGCCGGATACCGGCCCGTTGGGCTACATCAACCCGCTTCCGCACGCGCTCATGCTGACGGCCATCGTGGTCGGGGTGGCGACCGTCGGGGTGGCGCTCTCGCTGCTGTTGCGCGTGTACGAGAATTTCGGGACCATCGACGAACCGCAGCTGGAGGAGGAACTGCGAAAATGATCGGGGAGCACCTGCCCATTCTGGTCATCCTCACCTACTGCTTCGCGGCCCTGCTGATGCCGGCCGCGGGGGCGATCCACCGGCGGATCCCGTCCCTGCTGGCCTTGGCCGCCGGCGTCGGCGCTTTCGGACTGAGCGTGCTGACGCTGCTGCGCACGCTGCGGCAGGGCGCTTTCCAGTACTCGGTGGGGGCCTGGCCGGCGCCGATCGGGATCGAATTGGTGGCGGATCCGCTTTCCTCCTTTTTCCTGCTCGCGGTCAACCTGGTGGCACTGCTGGTGCTCTTTCAGATGGCCTTCGGGACGGCGGAGCGGCCCACCGCCGCCTATTGCAGTTGCGCCATGCTGATGCTGGGCGGCTTCGGCGGCATCATCGGCACGGGGGACCTGTTCAACCTGTTCGTCTTCCTCGAGCTGAGCGCGCTCGCCGGCTACGCTCTGCTGGGCTGCAAGGACGGCCGCTCCGCGCATGCCGCCTTCCGTTATCTTCTGCTCGGGACCCTCGGCGCTTCCTTCTACCTGCTCGGACTGGGGTTCCTCTACGCGGAAACCGGTTCGCTCAACATGGGGGATCTGCGCATGATCCTTGAAACGAGCGGGATGGATACGGCGAGCCGGATCGCCCTCGTTCTCATGGTGACGGGCATGGCGCTGAAGATGGCGCTCTTCCCGCTGCACCAGTGGCTGCCGGACACCTACACCTACGCGCCGCCGCTGAGCACGGCCCTTGTCGCCCCGATCGGGACGAAAGTGGCGGTCTATGTGCTCATCCGTATCTTCCATGATGTCTTTCCGGCCGACCTCGGCGGCTGGGATTTTCCCTTTTCGCAGCTCCTCGTGGGGGCGGGGATGATCGCGATTATCTGGGGCTCGGTCATGGCCATTCCGCAGGGGAACCTGAAACGCATGCTCGCCTACAGCAGCGTGGCGCAGATCGGCTACATCGCGCTTGGAATCGGGCTTGCCACGCCGTACGGCTTTATCGGCGCGGTTCTGCACGTCTTCAACCACGCCCTCATGAAGGCCTGTCTCTTTCTTTTCAGCGCGCGGCTGGAGGAGGCGCGGGGAGCGGCGCCGCGAATCGAGGAGCTGAACCGGAAAACGAGCCGGGAATTCCCCCTTGCGAGCGCCTGTTTCACAGTGGCGGCCATTTCGATGATCGGCCTTCCGCCGATGGCCGGATTCTTCAGCAAATGGTACCTGATTCTGGGGTGCCTCGGGGTCGACCTGTGGATCGGCGTGGGGGTGATCCTTGCCAGCAGCCTGCTCAACGCGGCCTACTTTTTCCGCATCCTCGAGCGTCTGTATCTTAAGGAAGACGCGGAGGAAGCGCCTGCCGCCCGTCCGCACCCCCGGATCCGGGGCGCCAACCTCGCCATGCTGCTGCTGGGGCTGCTTCTGGTGGGCGCGGGCCTTTTCAATGTCGGGATCGTGGAGGCCTTCCTCCGTCCCATCGTGACGGAAATCGGTTTGGGATGAACAGCCTGCTTTCGCCAACCCTTTTTCCCCTCTACGCGGTCCTCGTCTCGCTCGCGGCCATCCCCGGCATCCTGCTGGCCGGGCGGCATCCCAACCTGCGGGAAGGCATCAGCCTGCTCGCGGCGGGGCTGAAATTCCTCCTCATCCTGCAACTGGTGCCGGTGGCCCACGCCGGGGGCGGACAAAGCCTTTCCCTGCTGGAGATCGCCCCCGGCATCCGGCTCGCCTTGCGGGCGGACGCCCTCGGGACCTATTTCGCCCTCGTCGCCTCCGGGCTGTGGATCGTGACGACGGTGTACTCCATCGGCTACATGCGCGGTCACGGGGAAAAGCGCCAGACGCGCTACTATGCCAGTTTCGCGCTCAGCCTGTCCGCGACCATCGGGATCGCCTTCGCGGAGAACCTGCTCACCTTCCTCGTTTTCTACGAACTGCTGACGCTCGCGACCTACCCGCTGGTCGTGCACAAGGAAAGTCCGGAGGCGGTGCGCGCGGGCCGCATGTACCTCGCCTACGCGCTCACGGCGGGCCTCCTGTTTCTGACCGCGACGATCTGGACGCAGAGCGCGACGGGCCTGAACAGTTTCGCGGCGGGGGGCTTCCTCGCCGGGACGGGCCTGGGTTCGGGCCAGCTGCAGATCCTCTTCGCCCTCTTCCTTCTCGGTGTGGGGGTGAAGGCGGGGATCATGCCGTTGCACAGCTGGCTGCCGGCGGCCATGGTCGCGCCGACGCCGGTGAGCGCCCTCCTGCACGCCGTCGCGGTGGTGAAATCCGGAGCCTTCGGCGTCCTGCGGATCACCGGCTTTGTCTTCGGTCCGGAAACCCTGCGCGCGGAGGGCCTCGACGTGCTCCTCGCCGGTTTCGCGGGCGCGACGATCCTGCTGGCCTCGTTCATCGCCCTGCGCAAGGACGACCTCAAGGCGCGACTGGCCTTTTCGACGGTGGGGCACCTTTCCTACATCGTGATGGGCGCCGCCCTCGCCTCCGCCACCGCCTACACCGGGAGCCTCCTCCATCTCTCCGCCCACGCGCTGATGAAGATCACCCTTTTCTTCTGTGCGGGGGCGATCATCGTGCATTCGCACAAGACGAAGGTTTCGGAGTTGGACGGCCTCGGCCGGAGGATGCCGTGGACCTTCGGCGCCTTCGCCATCGGTTCGATCGGACTTGCCGGACTGCCGCCGCTGAACGGCTTCATCAGCAAATGGTGGCTGGGAACGGGCAGCCTCGAGGCCGGGCAGGGGCTCGTGCTCGGGATTTTCCTCCTCAGCGGGCTGCTCAACGCGGGCTACTTTTTCCCCATCGTCCTGCGGGGCTACCTCGGAACCCCCTCGCCGGACGCGAAGCACGGCCTGCCTTCCGGGGAAGCGTCCGCCTTCATGGTGGTTCCCTTGTGCGTGACGGCCGTGCTGGCGCTGGTCTTCGGCCTGGCCCCGAATTTCCCCCTTCCGCTCCTCGATCTGGCCCGGCAGATCGCGGAATCCGTCTTCCCTTCGATGCCGCCGGCCCCCGGCGGGTGAACCCTCTCCGACCCGAAAGATGCGCACCCTTCACTGGATCCTTCTCGCCCTGATCACTCTCGGGACCGTGCTGCTTTCCGTCTTCGGAAAGGGGAATCCGCACCCCCACGCATGGGACCGGATCCCGCTCTTCTACGCGGCCTTCGGTTTCGTCGGCTGCGTCCTCCTCATCCTCGTCTCCAAAGCGCTGGGGAAAGCCTTCCTGCAAAAGGATGAATCCTATTATGAGCGCCATCGTTGATCTCCCTCCGGCCCTGTGGCTCGTCCTGACGGCGGCCGTCCTCTCCGTGGTGAAGGGACGGGCCGGCGGGATCGTCGCCGTCGCGGCCCCGTTGGCGGCCCTCGGCCTGCTGCTCTGGCCCGGCGCCGACCGTCACCTCGCGCTCGAGGTGGGAGGGCTGGACCTGATCCTTTTCCAGACGGGCCCCGTCAACCTCCTTTTCGGCATCATCTTTCTGCTCATCTCCTCGATCGGCGCGCTTTACGCCTTCCATGTGCAGGACCGCGGGCAGCGCACAATGGCGATGCTCTACGCGGCCGGGGCCCTCGGCGTGACCTTCGCAGGGGATCTCTTCACGCTTCTCGTCTTCTGGGAAGTCATGGCGGTGTCGTCTTCCTGGCTGGTCTTCGCCCGGAAGGAGGCGGCCTCGCTGCGGGCGGGTTTCCGTTACCTGATGGTCCACCTCGCGGGCGGTTCCGTGCTGATGGCCGGGATCCTCCTGCACTACCATGCAACCGGGAGCCTCGCCCTCACCCGCTTTACTCCGGGGGACGGCCTCGCGGCATGGCTGATCCTGATCGGGGTCTGCCTGAACGCGGCCCTGCCGCCGCTGCATGCATGGCTGCCGGACGCTTATCCGAGGGCGACGGTGACCGGGGCGGTTTTCATGAGCGCCCTGACGACCAAGTCGGCCGTGTACGTCCTCATGGTTCTTTTCCCCGGGTGGCAACTGCTGGTTTACATGGGGGTGCTGATGACGCTGTACGGGGTCGTCTACGCCGTTCTTGCCAACGACATCCGGCGGATCCTCGCGTATCACATCATCAGCCAGGTGGGTTACATGGTCACCGGGGTGGGGATCGGGACGGAGCTTTCCCTCGACGGCACCGCCGCCCACGCCTACAGCCACATTCTTTACAAGGCGCTTCTTTTCATGGGGGCGGGGGCGGTCATCCAGGCCACCGGCGCAAGCAAGCTCAGCGAGCTTGGCGGACTTTCCCGGAAAATGAGGCCCGTGCTCTGGCTCTTCATGATCGGAGCGTTTTCGATCTCCGGCTTCCCGCTCTTCAACGGCTTCATCAGCAAGTCGATGGTCGTCTCGGCGGCCGGGGACGCGCATTACCCTGTCGTCATGCTGGGACTGTTCCTCGCTTCCGTGGGAACCTTTCTGAGCATCGGTCTGAAGATCCCCCTCTTTGCCTTCGGGGGAAAGGAGGCCCGGCTGGAGGTGGCCCGCCTGCCGGGGAACATGTACCTTGCCATGGGAACGGTGGCCGGGCTCTGCATTCTCTACGGGATTGCGCCGGGACTCTTGTATTCAATTCTTCCCTACAAAAGTTCCTACCATCCCTACACGGCCTATCACCTTGTCGAATCGATCCAGCTGCTGACCTTCACCTTCATCGGTTTCTGGATTCTGCGCGGGAAACTGGCCGGGAAGCCCTATATCGCCCTCGACACAGACTGGTTCTACCGGCGCGGCGCGCCGGTGGCGGACCGGCTTTTGGTCGGCCCGGTCTTCGGCTTGTTCGAAGCCGCCGCCCGGATGCGTACCGCTTGCGCCAAGCGGGTCGCCGCCGCCTTCGCCAATCCCTACCGCTGGTTCCGGATGAACCGGGGCCCGGCCGATATTTTCTCCCCGGACAGGGAGCGCCCGTCTTTCAGCACCTCCGTCCTGTGGCTGGTCCTCGTTTTCATCGGCCTCGCGGCCTTCGCCTTCATTCGCTGAAGGAAGGCCGGACCCGCAGCGAGCGCAGCCGGCTCAGGGCCGCCGCCAGCTCCATGGCCCGGAACTCCGCGAAATCCCCCTCCGCGCGGCTGGTCAGGGATTCCGGACCTTCGGCGGCCACCCGGTCGGCTACTTCCCGTACCCACATGCCAAGGTCGGCCTGCGGATGCTTTTCAAAATAGCCGCGCGCTTCCACGAGCGCGGCGGCGATGGCGTTGAGCTGGCCGGTCTCGACCAGTTGTTCGACGGCATCCAGCTCGATTTCCTCCATGCCGAAGGCGATGCTCCGGAGGGCGCGCGAACGGGTCTTCACATCGTGCCGTCCCTTGCTCGGATCGATGCTGCGCGGATCGGGGCCGCGCTTGCGTGGCAGGTAAAAGGGATGGGGAGCTTCGGGGGCGACGGTGCGGGGCTGTTCGGCGGCGATGCGGCGAGCTTCCCCGGTGAGGTCCTCGACATGGTAATCGCGCAACCCGACGACGGTATCCGCGCAGTCGAAGAAATCGCCGCTGCCGCCCATGACGAGGACCACGGAAACGCCGGCCTCGGCGTAGAGGGCGCGGATGCGCTCGATCAGCGGGGTGATCGGTTCCCCGTCGCGATGAATGAGCGCCTGCATGCGGGCGTCGCGGATCATGAAATTGGTCGCGGAGGTGTCCTCGTCGATGAGGAGCAGCCGCGAACCGGCTTCAAGGGCTTCGGCGATGGCGGCGGCCTGGGAAGTGCTGCCGCTGGCGTCCTTGCTGGTGAAAGCGGTGGTATCGGTTCCGTCGGGCAGGTCGCGGATGAAAGCGCTGATATCGGTCCCCGTGACCGCGCGACCGTCCTCGGCACGAATCTTCACGGCATCGTCCCGCGTGAGAACGAATTCCCGGCCGTCCCCGGGCGGATGATCGTGCATGCCCGTCTGCAGGGCTTCCAGCAGGGTGGACTTGCCGTGGAAACCGCCCCCGACGATCAGGTTGACGCCCTCCCGGATTCCCATGCCGACGACCGGGGGACCATTCGGCCGCTCCAGTTCGGCACGCAGGGACGCGGGCGCGGCAAAGGGCACCGCTTTCGCGGACTCCATGGGACGGTCGTCCACGCCCGAACGCCGCGGAAGGATCGCCCCGTCCGCGACGAAGGCGATGAGGCCGTGGTCACGCAGCCGGTCCCGCATCGCGGCGGCGTCCTCCACCGTTTCCACGTGACGGCGGAGGTCCTCCGCATCCCCTTCCGTAAAGCAGGCCCCGCCCTCGATCAGGTCCGGAAGCTGTTCGGCGAAGAGGTTGGCGGCGGCGCGCCCCATGATGCGGCGGCCCCGGGCGGGAAGGCCGACGGAAAGGCGGATCGCGAAGCCGGGGTCCTTCCATTGCACGGAGGTCCGTGCGAGCACCTTTTGCGAGGCCCGGCTGATTCCCAGCTGTCCCCCTTTCCCGGTTCCCAGCCGACGCGAACCGCTCGGCGCGGCCCTTTCGAGTCGACGGTGGATCCAGTCACAGAGGGCGCGCAGGCGCGCAGGCGACGATAACGCCCAGTCCGGAAAGCCCGCCTCTTCGTTGGAAAGGCGGATCTCCACCCGGCTGGGCGCGGCGAACGGATCCCCCTGAACGTAGAGGACATCCAATCCGAACCATCCGGCGTCGTAGCGGCCCCGGATGTCCTTGTAGGCTTTGTAGCTGCGGCCCTCGAGGCCCTCCAGCGTGTCCAGTAATTCGTCAAGCGTTCGCATGGTTCGTCGCTTTCAGACCGGAGCGCCGGGCCGCCTCAATCAACCCTCAATTGTGGTCGTCGAGAGTGAATCCGATTTTCACACCCACCTGCCAGTGATCGACCTTGCCGTCCGCGATGTGCCCGCGGATCTCGTCGACCTCGAACCACCGCATGTTGCGCAGCGTTTTTCCGGCGCGCTCGACGGCGTTTTCGATGGCGTGTTCCAGTGAATCCGTGGCGGATCCGACGACTTCGACTTTCTTGTATACGTGATCAGACATGTCGGCAGCT
>JAAAOD010000215.1 GCA_009908535.1 Verrucomicrobiota bacterium | reverse complement strand
GGCAGGACCGCTACTGAACCATAGCACCCAACTCCTTTTCTTTCATCCCGCAGGGCTTGCCCCTGCGGGATTTTTTTTCTTCCGGAGATCGTGCTCAGGGCACGGTCGGGCGGGTGCTGGATTCTCCGACACAAAAAAACCGGGAGATCATCGTGCTGAGGTCGACCATGCGGATCGGCTTGGTGAGGTGTTCGTCCATGCCGCTCTGCAGGCATTCATCGCGGTGTTCCTTCATGGCGTGGGCGGTCATGGCAACGATGACAGGCTGCGGAGCTTCACGGGAGCGGTAGATTTCGCGAATACGACGCGTGGCTTCGTAACCGTCCATGCGCGGCATCTGGCAATCCATGAGGATAAGATCATATTGCCTGCGCGTCGCCATGGCGACGGCTTCGGCTCCGTCGGAGGCCGTGTCCGTCGCACATTCGAGACGCTGCAGCAGGCGCGTGGTCACGACGCGGTTGGTGTTTACATCGTCGACGAGAAGGACCTTCTGTAGCGGCTTTTCCGCTACAGAAATAAGTTTCTCGACGTTTTCCCTTGATTTAACGGGGGGCGCGGGCGCGAGAGAGAGGCAGACGGTGAAGGTGGTGCCGCTGCCAGGCTCCGATTCCAGGTGAATGCTGCCGCCCATGGCATCGACGATGGCTTTGGTGATAACGAGCCCGAGGCCTGTTCCCTGATGACGGCGCGTGCTTGAATCGTCCAGTTGCACGAACGCCTTGAAGATTTCCTGCTGGCGCTCCGGAGCGATGCCAATGCCGGTGTCGCGGACAACAAAGCGCACCCTCTGAAGGGTGTCCCCTTCTTCCGGCTGAAGGGCCACATTCAAATCAACACGTCCTTCTTCCGTGAACTTGATCGCATTGGAAAGCAGGTTGGTGAGAATCTGCCGCAGGCGGACCGGATCGCTCAGGAAAACAGCCTTTTCGGGCAGGTCGGCCTGGCAGTGCAGGTCAAGCCCCTTTGCCCGCGCCATTGGACGCAGGCTCATGACAAGGATGCGCAGGATCTCGTGCAGATCGGTTTCCTCCTCCTTCAGTCGCAGGTGACCCGCCTCGATGCGGGACAGGTCGAGTATGTCGTTGACGATGACGGAGAGGGATTCGGCCGATTGTTCCATGACAGTGAGAGCTTCGCGCCCAGCCTCGCTCAGCTGGTTTTCATGCAGCAGGTCGACGGCGGCCACGATGCCGTTCATGGGAGTGCGGATCTCATGCGACATGTGCGCGAGGAAGCTTGACTTTGCCTCGTCCGCTTTGCGCGCCGAGGCGATGGCATCGGAAAGCTGGCGCTCGTATCGCCGCCGGTCGAGCAGGAAAAGAAGCACCAGCAGCATAGCCGCGACCAGGCAAACCGCGCTGAGAATGATCAGCCGGAGAACAAGGGACTGCATCTGCTCTTCCCCCTCGTTGCGGATGGAACGTGTGTGTTCGATCATCTCGGCAACAGTGGAATCGAGGATATCCATGGGGGGTCGGTCGATACCCCGCACGGAGCGGTCAATTCGGAAAAGGCTTTCCGGTTCGCTCAGCATCTGATGCTGGAGCGCGTTGCGGTAGGCCTCGCCAAGAGCCGCATGGCGGCGCTTGAAGTAGGCAATGTTCGCGCGGACCTGCGTGCCAAGGCTGCTGTTGGAGAGTAGTTGGCCACATAATTTCTGCGTTGTCGTCTCACGCTCCTCGAACTGGGAAAAGTATTTTTTGAAGTCCTCCGAGCGGTGTCCCCGCAACAGCACGTTTTTCCATTCCTGGACCTGAATCTTGAAATTGATCTGGATCTGGTAGGCGAGGCTGAGGCTTTCCTGCGTTTCCTGTTCAAGCTGCAGCAGGTCCTGCTGCTGGTTGCGAATGAGCAGATAGCCGAGAAAGTTTACCGCGGCAAGAGCGAGCATTGTCAGTCCGATCAGGAAGCCATTAAAGATCAGTTTTAGACGCTCATTCATCGTTGAGGGCAGGGAACTTCGAGTACGGCATAGCATCTTCAGTGGTTGAGGCCACTTCCCTTTTTGTTAAATTCTGGTGACACGGTCGGGGAGGAGTCGCAGCAAGCGCAGCCTTGCCGAACAGGACCGGATTCCCTACACCGGAAGCATGGACCAGATCGGAATCGGATACATTGGCGCGGGCGGAAACACGAAATTGCGGCATTTGCCGGGATTTGCCGAGATCGAGGGCGTGCGGAACGTCGCCGTGGCCAACCGCAGCGAGAGCAGCGGCCGTGCGGTGGCCGAGGCCTTCGGTATTCCGAAAGTCAGTACAGACTGGCGCGACGTCGTCGCGGATGCGGAAGTGGACGCGATTTGTATCGGGACATGGCCCTACCTTCATGCGGAGGCGAGTATCGCCGCGCTCAAGGCGGGGAAACATGTCCTCACGGAAGCACGCATGGCCATGGAT
The DNA here is from genome assembly GCA_009908535.1 of Verrucomicrobiota bacterium. Taxonomy (GTDB): domain Bacteria; phylum Verrucomicrobiota; class Verrucomicrobiia; order Opitutales; family Oceanipulchritudinaceae; genus Oceanipulchritudo. Next base: position 8,579 of record JAAAOD010000215.1, on the reverse strand, counting down.
GCGGAGGAGGCGGGGCAGATGCTGGCCGTCGCGCAGGCGCATCCTCGGCTTGTCGCGCAGGTTGTTCCGTCTCCCTTTACCCTTGCCTACGACGCCACGGTGCAGCGCCTTTTAAAGGACGGCTGGCTGGGAGGGATCCGGGACATTACCGTTGAACACGCCATGGATTCCCTTCTCGATCCGACGGCGCCGCTGAGCTGGCGCCAGGATCCGCAATACAGCGGGAAAAACATGCTTACAATGGGGATTCTGCACGAAGTCATCCTGCGCTGGCTCGGGGTGGAGGCCGTCTCCCTTGATGCCCCGCGGGCGGTCTTCACTCCGCGCCGCAGCCACTGGGAAACCGGCCAACAGGTGGCGGTCCGCCTTCCGGATCTGCTGCACATCGAGGGCTTGTTCGATAACGGTGCTTCCTTTTCCTATCGCTTTTCCGGGGTGGACAGCCGTCCTCGGCAACTCCTGCGCCTTGTCGGTTCCGCCGGTGAGCTGGAGCTGGATGTCGCGGCGGGAAGTCTCCTCCGCTGCCGCCCGGGTGGCGAGCCGGAACCGGTTCCCGTTCCCGTTGAGGAACGGGGCGAATGGCGCGTCGAGGCGGACTTTATCGAGAGCATCCGCGAGGGAAGTCCGGTGCGCCTGACCTCCTTTGCCGACGGGGTCCGCTACATGAAATTCACCGATGCGGTTTACGACAGGGTCATGCGGAACGGGCTCGCCGGTAGCCTAGAAGAATAAGCGCCACCTGCAGCAGGACAAAAGCGACCAGCCAGAAAAAGGCGGAGTCCATAAAGCCGTAGGAATGGAGGCCGACGCCGAGCATGTTGGTGCCGAACCACGACCATGCCGTGATGATGTTGCCGACAATGGCCAGCTGCATGATGCCGGTCGTGCCCGCGATTTTTGCCCAGCGTGCGTGGAGGATGAGGGCGTTCCAGAGCACGATCATAAGGGCGCCGTTTTCTTTCGGATCCCAGCCCCAGAACCGGCCCCAGGACTGGTCCGCCCAGACGCCGCCGAGGACCGTGCCGACAAAGCTGAAAAGCAGCGCAAAACAGAGCGAACCATACACCATTCCCCCGGCGGCCTTCTCGGTATCGCGGTCGACGTCGCTGAAAAGGCGGGTACGGATGAGGTAGATCGCCGCGATGAGGCCAGCGAGGAAGGTCGCGCTGTAACCGAGGGTTACCGTCGGCACATGCGTTGCGAGCCAGAAGTTGGAGTCCAGCACCGCCTGCATCATCTCGAGGGTGTCTCCGGAGAAACTGAGGTAATGGGCAATGATGAGCGTTGTGAAGCCGAGGACGGCCGCCGCCGCAGAGGCAATCCCGTTCAGGTAGCGCTTCTCCAGCAGAAGGCACAGGGGAACCGCCGCCCAGCTGACGAAAATGGCCGAGGAATACAGGTTCGTCACCGGCGGGCGTTCCTGGATATAGACCCGTGCCCCGAGGCCGAAGGTGTGGATGAGAAAGGCCACCGCCATGACGGCGAGGGCGGTTTTCGCGAGGGTTCGCGGCCAGCCCAGCCATGAAAAGGCCGCCACGATGAAAAGAACGATGTAGAGCTGCATCGATAACCCGAATGGAGCGAAAGTATTGAAAAAATACTCAAAGCCGGTCTTTTCGGCCCGCTCGCCGGTGCGCTCGTTGTAGCGATTTTCAAGGTCATCGAGGGCCGTGGAAAACGCCCTTGTATCCTTGGCCTGCCATGCCGTCGACAGGTCCGCGAAGGCGGCCACGACGGGATCCAGCTTGCCCGTGTCGACGGTGTCGAGAAGGCTGGCTCCCAGCGGATGCCACTCCTCCGGATCGCCTTCCGGCGCCGGCGGAATGGCCTGCACGTTGCTGCTGTTGGCCAGTTGACGGAACTGGTTCTCGAACATGCGCAGGGCGTTTCCGGGCGCACTGTGCGCCTCCGAACCGGGATCCGCCGCGATGGCGTCGGCGTGCGCCCGCAGAAGCACGTTGTAGGTCGTCGTGGCGTCTCCGAAAAGCGGCGGCGGGACAAAGCTGTAGGCCACACGGTCGTAGAGGCCGAGGGCGTTCTGCAGCTTGGCGAGGCCGGATTCGAAGGGATTGCGCAGGCGCGGTTCTTCCGGAATTTCCCCGAACTGTTCCCTCAGGCTCTGGAAGTGGGGGGCAATTTCGCTCAGGGAAAAATACTTTCGTTCCTCGTTGTGAAAACCGAGCAGGCCGACGATGTCCGGGTGGTCGATGCGGAAAACGGGCCGTGCCGCGGCGGCACGCGGATCGAGGACCAGTTCCGTGAACCATTCGAGGGCGGTATGCTTCTTCCCCTCGCGGTCCTGCCATGACTGGCGACCGCTGAGGATCATCAGGGTCGAGCGGGCCAGTGTATCCACCGGTTTGATACGCCCGCCCTCCTGGATGGGGAGTTGTCCGAGGCGTTCCAGATCCCAGTTCTCCGGATAATCGGGTCCGGTGACGGCATTTCCGAGAAGCAGCAGGACAAGCAGGCCGACGAGGGCTGCCGTGACGCTGCGGACAAGATGCGGTTGGCGGGCTGGCAGCTTCATGATGCGCGGGGCCGGCGGAGGGCGTGGACGTAAAGGCTGATGCCGAACTGCAGGACAAGCCCGAGGCTGACGATGGCGCAGGCGACGTAGGGAACCCAGCGGGCGGGATTGCGCACGACCTGGAACATGGACTTGGTGTTATTGTCCGCGAAGGAGGCCTGGTAGAACGTCAGGCCGGCGTAGCGCAGGGGATGGTTCATGTAGATCAGGGTGGTGCGCCCCGTCGCTTCCTCCGGCTTGAGGATCTTCACTTCACTGGAAAAATTGTAGGCGATGGTCGTGCCGGGGTACTGATCGTGCTTGAAATCGAGCAACTGGATCTCCGCCGGCAGGTATTTCCGCTTGAAGCGCAGGGCGATCTCCCATTCCCGCCCGTCGTGCTCGAAGGTCTGCGGCGGGAAGTACTGCTGCATGGGGAGGCTCTGGCGAAAAAGATTTGATAGAAGCCATGTCCCGACGGGCTCGCCGCTTTCCTTGTCGCGAAGGCGCACGATGGCGGAAGTGGCGTTGCGCTCGCCCTCCGCATAGGTGGGTTTTTTCATGAGAGCGACAAGGTCGCGTTCCTCGCCGATCCCGCGGTTGAAGGGCATTTCGGGGAAGCGGTTGCCGGCCTGGGGCGGGCGCGGAAAGATCGCCGCGTTGCGCGCGTACCACAGGACTTCCGCCTCGAAGGGCAACTCCGGGTTGCCGAGGACACGGCCTTCCTGGCGCAGGGCGCGGGCGTCCCAGCTGAAGACCTGCTCGGTTTCCTCCCCGCTTTTGTCGATAAGAACGAACTCGTCGTAGTGAAAAGCCTCTACAAAATTCTGTTCCTGTCCCTCCTCCAGCCAGAGGAAGTATTCCACCTGCCGCAGCTGCGTCCAGAGCTGGCCCAGAAGCAGCAGGACAATGCCGGCATGGATGAGGGTGATGCCGACCTTTTTCCAGGAGGGACGAAAATAGTGGAAGTGCGCGCAGACGAGGTTCACCACCAGCAGGGGCCCCAGCAGGTAGCCCCCGGGCATGGGAAGATGGAGCCAGGAAAGCGCCTCTCCGAAGGCCCACTGTGCCGGATATTCCCAAACGACAAAGGCATGCTCGAAGTACTTCTGCTGCGTGTGATAAATCCCGTAGTGGACCTGATCGAGGGTGCCGAAAAAGACGAGGAGCAGGCTCGCTGCGAGGAGGAAGAGAGTCAGCCGAATGGAGCTGAGGAAATTGAAGACGGGGTTCTTCATCGGCGGCGGAACATTTGCCGGAGGGCATAGGGGGTGAGGGAAAGCACCAGCAGCAGGATGGTGCTCGCGGCCAGTCCGGCCACGTCATCCACGACCGGAAATATCCAGCCACGGTCCCTGGCGATCGGGAACAGATTGGCGAGCAGGATCAACCAGCCGCTGATCGCGAAAATGAGGGCGTACAGGCCGGGGAGGCCGAGGTCGCGTAAGGAAAATCCGGATACGTTTTCTTTTCGGGAGGGCTCGTTCATGGAAATCGCACGGTTTCGACGAATTGCGTGAAGGATTCCGCGTTGGCGGCCACCGACGACCGCGGGCCGGTCATTTTGAGGAACCACGAATTGCCGTCGTGTTCGAAAATCGCCGCCATCGTCGCCTGCGTTTCCCCTTCCATGCGGCAGAGTACCGCCTCCTTATCCCCGACGGGAACGCGCGTCACCGCGCTTTCCACTTCTCCGGGGGCGAGGGGAGGGAGCCCGATCTGGCGTCGCCAGCGGTTGAGGTTGGCGGCCAGTCCGCCGACGTCACCGGGAAAGGAGGTCACCGCGATGTCGACCGGTCCGCCCGGCCCGTCCGCAGCGAAGCTTGCGCGCCGCATGGCCGACCCCTCACTCGCATTCCAGCTGGCCGGCACGGTCCAGTCCGGATTGTCTCCGCCCTGATTCAAGGCTTCCTCCGGCAGACGCCGGGAAGCCATGTCAGCGGCGCCCGCGGGCCGTTCCGGTTGCGCCTCCCCGTTTCCCGCAAAGGGGGCCATGGGAGCGTCCGCGGGCGCCTCCGGCGGCGGCGGGGGGTCCTCCTTCGCAACCTCATAGACACGTGCGTCCCGGGAATCAGAACAACCGGCCAGGAAGATTAGGATACCTAATGAAAAGAGGGGCTTCACTTGCGGCATGTAGTCACAGTTTCCGCTTCCTGCTCCCCGTCAAGAAAGGGAAATCGAATTAGCCTGTCTTATTGAAACGGAACTCCACGACGTCGCCTTCCTTCATGACATATTCCTTGCCCTCGAGACGCAATTTTCCTTGATCGCGGGCCGCCGCCCTGGAGCCGGCATCGACAAGTTCCTTCCATGGAATGACTTCCGCCTTGATGAAGCCCTGCTCAAAATCGGTGTGGATGACCCCGGCGCAGGCGGGGGCCTTCATGCCCTTGGTGAAAGTCCATGCCCGCGCTTCCTTTTCGCCGGCAGTGAAGAAGCTCGCGAGGCCGAGGAGATCGTAGGCGGAGCGGATAAGCTTGCCCGCCCCACTGTCGCTCACCCCAAGTTCGGCGAGGAAATCCGCCGCTTCGGCTGGCTCCATATCCGTAAGCTCCTCCTCCAGCTTGGAACAGATTGCGCAGGAAGCCGCCTCGTGGTGTTCGGCGACGTACGCCTCCACGGCCTGCACATGCGGGTTCGCCCCCGGCTCGGCAAGGTCCTCCTCGCGAACGTTGCAGGCGAAGATGACGGGTTTGGTTGTGAGAAGAAAAAAGTTCCGTAGCCGTGGGGCTTCCTCCTCATCGACGGGAAGCAGGTGAGCGGGCCGCCCTTCGTTAAGGTGCTCGCGCAGGCGCTCGAGCAGGGCAACGCTGGCCACCGCTTCCTTGTCCGCGCCCTTGGCCCGGCGGGATTGGCGTTCGAGCTGGTTTTCCACCGACTGCAGGTCCGCGAGGACCAGCTCGGTCGTGATGATGTCGATGTCGCGCACCGGATCGACCCCGCCCATGCTGTGGATGACATCATCGTCCTCGAAGCAGCGCACCACCTGGACGATGGCGTCCACCTGCCGGATATGCGACAGAAACTGGTTCCCCAGGCCTTCGCCCTTGGAAGCTCCGGCAACCAGGCCGGCGATGTCCACGAACTCGATCGTGGCCGGGACGATCTTTTCCGTCTTCGCCACTTTCGCCAGCGGGGGAAGGCGCTCGTCCGGGACCTGCACCATGCCGACATTCGGCTCAATGGTGCAAAAGGGGTAATTCGCCGCATCCGCCTTGCGGTTGCGGGTAACGGCGTTAAAAAGCGTGCTTTTGCCCACGTTGGGCAGTCCGACAATTCCTGCTTGCATACGTCCTTGGCCTTTTCCGGCTCACCGAAAAAGGGCAAGGAATGCCTGCCGGAGGCGACCGGGTCAATCCCGGTTTGGGCTGAAGCGGCCTTCCCGGAAGACCTGGTCCATTACGCGGTGGCCCCATTTGCTGTCCCACAGGTCGCGGCGAAACAGAGCGGCGACGCCATGGATAATGCTGCCAAGAACCGAGCGGAAGGAAATTTTTCTGTGTCGAGGACGTAACATAAGCGTAACATTACTGTCACAATCGAATAAGCGCAAGTCTATTATCAGATAAGCGTCGGTTTATGGGGCCTGCGCGGAAGCACGGCCCTACGCGGAAGCGCAGCAGCGCAGCAGCGCTTCCCTCCGGCTATGGGGCGCCGTCCCGGGGCTAGCGAGGGATCTCGTGGCGGCGTCGGCCTTCCGGTCCCGCCAATTCCACCGCAAGGGAGTGCCCGTCCCGCTGGAGCCGCACCCGCACCGGAGGCTCGGAGGGATCCTGGACTACCCAGACGAAGGTGGCGGGGCCGCCCAGCCATCCGGTAAAGAGCCCCATCGGGGCGGGGACCTTGCGGTTGTATTGCGCGCTGAAAAAGCCGCCTCGGGGGGGGTTGTCCGTGCCCGTGCGGACGTTCGCCCGCAGGCGCGCGGCATCGGCCATGGGACGGAGGGCGCGGCGGGCCCCGACCTCGCTGATGCCCGGCGCGAACTGCCAGCGGAAGGCGTAGTGCCGCACGGCGAAGGCCTCCACCTGATCGATAATGACGAGGACGCCCGCCTTGTCGTAAAGAAGGCTTCGCTTCCAGCGGGTCGGGGCCCGTAGAGAGGCGGCCGCTTCCGGAAAGGCCGCTTCGGCGGAGGCGATGGCGGAGGTCCTGTCCTCGGAAAAAGGGAGGCGCAGGGGCGCGCGGACGGCGCGCGGGGCCTGCCGGGCCGGTTCGCCGTCGAGAAGCAGCGTGGAATGGCCTTCCGGACCGCGGAAGTAGCTCTTCAGCGGCCCCGGGCGATAATGGTAACGCCCGGAATCGAGCAGGACCGGGCGACCGCCGAGAACGGCGCTGATATGCAGGCGGTCGACATGCTGGTGGGCGGTGCCGTAGGGGCCGGCATCGAAATAAATCCAGTCGCCGTCGCTTTGCCAGCTGTCACGCAGGACGAGCTGACCCGCCCATGGAAAACAGCGGGACGGGGAGCCCTCGGGGCGGCGGCCCTCGGTGCCGTTGGTGGCGATGTAGAGCCAGTCCGGGCGTTCGTAAAAGGCGGCTACTTCGCGCAGGAAAGCGGCGTTGTCTTCAAGGTCGGAGGCGTTGTTGACCGGACCGAGCCCGTCCGGGCGCGCCACCCCGGCGAAAAATTCCCACATCTTCACAATGCGCGCCGTCACCGGCCGCTCGGTGTGGGCGGCACCGGTGGCCGCGAGCAGTTGCAGGTAGGTATGGGCGTTGCGGAGGACCACCCGCTGATAGTGATTGCTCAACTCCTTGTAGCTGCCGTCCGGATACGACTGCGAAAGAAATCCTTCCGCGAGCGCCGCATCGGCATGGTCCCGCCACTCTCCGCTTTCCGGGAAGTCCGGCCACAGTACGCCCAGTTGCAACAGGGCCAGTTTTTCCGTAAGGAGGTGGTTACCGCCCCAGAAAGAGGCGTGCTCGCGCAGGGCGTCCGCATGATGGGGCAGGGAGGTCCGCATCAGCCGTCGGCTTTCCTCATCGAGAAGCCCGGGGGTGAAATAAAGGTACGGCCATGCGTCGAGGATCCGCCGGGCCACCTCCAGCGCCCGCCATGGGGCCGAAAAAGTCATCCGGTCCGGATACGGGTTGGCCCGCACCCAATCCCGGAACAGCGCGTTCAGGGTGGCCTTGAAAGCAGGATTGCCGGTTTTCTCCCACGCCTGTCCGAGGTGCACGAGGACCGCGTGCCGGTTCAGCATCCAGGCCGTCTCCTTGTCGCCCCCGGAACCCCGGTAGCGCCAGTCGAGATGCCCATCCTCCCCGCGCGGGAGGCGGTGCCACTTCTCAAGGATATAAAACCGGTCCTCCGTCGCTGCCCGCGCCCGTTCCATGAGGTTTTCCGGCGCCGGCGCCGGCCGGATGAACGGATCCATGACGGAGGGAAGCGCGGCCGCGCTTCTGTTCAGAAGCATCAACGCGAGGACCGTCCAGAATTTCCACCTGATCTTATTCATTACCCGGACCGCTGCAAACAACGCACCATGCCGCCGGCAAGTTTCGGCGAAAGCCCGTAAAGCAGGCCGCCGGCGACAAGGACGATCAGCGGGCGAAGCAGGTGCGTGCTGAAAAAGGCCCCGAAGTAATTCGGATCGAAGCGGTACCAGACATCCATGATGGCAAAGAGCAACTGCAGGCCGCCGAAGAGCAGCATCGCAACCGCCATCAGCCGCAGTCCCGCGAAGCAGAGCGCCTCCGTCCATTCGATCTTATTCATTCCCGGGAATCTGGAAGGGGTCCCTGGTCATCTCAAGGTAAACCCGCCGCAGCCGCGCGCGGGCTTCCTCTTCCGGCATCGAGAAGAGCGGGTCGTGGGTCCCGATCTCCCGCATCGCGACCTCCACCTTCGCGAAGGGCCACGGAACAAGATGCCGGTCCCATGTGCGCAAGCGAAGGGCGCGGCGGGCGTTCATCGCGATGAGAAGAAGAGGGACCTGCAACTTCCGCCCGAGGGCGAGGGCCCCCGGCTGCACGGAATAGAGCGGACCGGAGGGCCCGTCCGGACTGATGCCGACGTCATGGCCGGTGCGGAGTTCCCGCATCATCTCCCGCAGCGCCGGAATGCTCC
>JAAAOD010000206.1 GCA_009908535.1 Verrucomicrobiota bacterium | reverse complement strand
TGTTGGCTTCAACAACCTCCTTCAAACGACCGATATCAACCTCTACAAGGTGTACTCCCTTTCCTTCGCGGGCATCGTACAGGCCCCCTTCCACGTCTTGATCTTTCGCCTTATACCTCTCCAATTTAACAAAGTCTGGCATGTCATCCTTCTCCCTGTAGAGGACATGTTTTTTTGGATCGCCACTGCTGTCATGCTGAATATTTCCATCCTCGTCATACTGATAGCGGTAGACTTCGACATCATCACTCCAGATATTCACGTTGACCACCAATCCTGCCTTGTGCGCAAATTTCTGCTTTTCCAGATCAGGATTGTATTCATCGTCCCCTGTATTCTGCAGAGGCTGGATGATGTGATAGGCATGGTTCAGGTCGTCATCCATGGCCACGGTTTCCGGATTATCGGGAACGTAGTCCTTGATCGCCACCGGATTATGGTGCTGGATGCCGTGCTCGTATCCCTGCACGTTGCCGTTCCAGCGGTTGCTGGCGAGACTCCCGAAGTCATCGAGGCGGCTGTCGATCCAGCGATGACCATCGTGCATGGCCACCTGGTCGCCGAGGCCATTATGGAAACTCACCCGGCTGTTGCTGGTTCCCTTGGAAATCCCGGGGTTGGGTCCGTGAAAAATGTGCCCGGTCGCGCTCACGTTCTTATAAAAGTCCAGGCTGCGACCCGCCTGAATATACATGTTCCCGTTCGCGTGAACGGAGCCCATGACATCCATATCCTGTCCGGGAGCAATTTCCATGTCCATGTTATAGAAAATCGCGTGGGCGAAAAGAGGGGCGTCCCTCACCTGCAGCGATTGTTGCACATACGCAGTGTGACGGTAACCCGTGGTTTCATTTTCTACCGTCGCCTTGCCGAAGACGTTGACTTCGCGAATGAATACCAGCTTATCCCGCAGCGGATCGAACTCGTTCCCGGGTGTGCGGCTGTCGATGAACTTCCACTCACCGGGGGGAATCTGTCCGGCGATCAGCTCGGTGTCCTGCGTATTCCATGCTGTCTTGGGATTGTAGGGATACGCAGGCAACCGGATTTTCGAAGCCATCGTTCCGGCACCGGAGTTGAAAAGGTCGTAATAATCGTCGGTAAGAATAACCGGATTTGCGTCTGGGGCGAGGCTGTTGATCGGAAACGAAGTCCGTTCCTCGAAGCGACTCACCAATTGGCTGAAACCGCATTCCACCGTGGCCTCCGCCGCTTCCTTCGCTTCGAGAAGCAGCCGTGCGTCGTCATTGAAGCGCTTTTCCGTGATGGCAAGGTCGCTGAGCGAAGTCAGCAGCATCCCCGCAGTCGCAGCGATGACAAGGATCAAAACAAGAACTGAACCGTCTTTTTCTCTTTTCATTCTTCCTCCTTACCCGCGCGGTGAAACGGCATAGTTGTAAGTGTCGGTAATCCATTTGGCCTCGTTGCCATGAATAATCTCCGCCTTGATCATGATTGTCCGCTCAAGGTAATTAAAAAATAACTTACCGTTGGCCAGTCCGCGGGAAAGTTGGACTACGGTGGGATAGGTGCCGGTGGGCGGTACGTCCTCGATAAGTTCCTCCGGAGTATGATCAATGGTCGAAACGAAGGGCCCACTGGACCCCGGCGGGGTCACTGTTAGCGTCGGATCGTGAAAACGCTTCTCGAAACGGTAAACCGGGCCGACATTCGTGTTTCCATCCGGATAACGGAAATATCCGACCAGTCGGGTGTAGTGATCGGGGCTGTTTACGTTCGGCCACGGCTCCTGAAAAACAAGCAGGAGAAGGTCCCCGCTCTTGGAATCCCGCTGTCGATCGCCCGGTTCATCGCGGTCGCTCGAGCTCATGCTCTTGTAGATGAAAAAATGATTCGCCGCCCGGGCATTATCAGCCATTTCAAGGGTGAACTGGCGCACATCCGCGTTGATGTCCAGTTTCTCGCTGGTGATGAAACTGGTCCGCGTGATATCCATCATCAATTTCGTCACGCCGACCATTACGAAGCCGACGATAGCAAGGGTGATCAGCAACTCAACCAGGGTGAATCCTGACAAGTTCCGGCGCTGGCGTTCGTTTTTCCTCATGATCCACTTCCTAGAATGTCGGGACAAAGGAACGCATCGTGCGCAGGGACCGGTCCCGCCGGACCCCGGAACGGGCGTCTTCCCACGCGTATTCAAATTCTATGGCCATCGAAGTGCCGTTTCCGTTACCGGCAAGATCTTCGATTTCGACATGGACGTGCAGGGGCATGGTCCGCTCCACGTTCCCGTTTTTGTCTTCGTCGATAACAACCGTCTTGGTCATCCACTGGCCGAGATAAAGGGGATCGGGTTGCCCCTCACTCAGCTTGGTCGGCAGGGGCTTGGACGTGTCGCGGACACTCGTGAGGATACGTTCGTATTGCATGCTTTTAAGCTGCTCCAGATACCCGCTGATCACTGAATTGGCCGTCACCTCGCGGATATTGGTTTCCGCGATGCCTCGCGTCAGGATCAGGTTCTGGGAAATGCCCATCGCGATCATTGCCAGCAATCCCATCGCGATCATGACCTCCACGAGGCTGAAGCCCGCTTTCGACGGTTTCTTTCTTTCGTCCATATCGCGTTCCATTTCCTTTCCCGACGAGGTAAAAGTGGGAAGTTCCCTTTGCCGCGACAATGGAGGCATGATGGAAAGAAGGAGTTTTACGGAATTTTTCCGGATCCTTTACAGAGGTATGTGGCGACCCGTAGCTGTAACATTTTTTCACACCGCGGCCATTATTAACCCGAGGGTGTGCAGATTTGACACTTAAGGTGTCCTGGTAACATATCTTAATTCACTATATACCAACATTTTAGAATTCTATTATTCTGGCACTTCTCCTGCGGGAAGAGAGGAGCAATCGAATAGAAAACATCAACAGGAGGTGAAACCTATGAATCTGATAAAATATGAACCCTTCCGCAACGATCCGTGGACCGATCTGGATCGTTTGTTTGAAAGCAGTTTTCCGGAACTTCTTGGCTGGCGCCCGTCGCGGGCGGGTTTCGGACGCAGCATCCCGATGGACTTCTATGAGGAGGACGACAAGCGGGTGGTGCGTTTCGAACTGCCGGGATTCCGGAACAAGGACATCGAACTTGAACTGGAAAACGCGGTTCTTTCGGTCAAGGCGAAGCGGGACAAGGATGCCCGCAGCGGCCGTGAAGCCGAGGCGCTGCAACGGACGGTGACGGTCGGCGATGATGTCGATCCGGAAAACGTCCGGGCGAAGTTTGAAAACGGCCTGCTGACGGTAGAATTACCGAAACGCGAACAGGCCAAACCGCGTCAGATCACCATTTCCTAAAAAGGAGGAACCCATGAGCACAGAATTATCGAACAAGGAAAAGACCGAACTTCAGGAGCGCAGGACGCCGCGCCGTCCGCACTACACTGTCACCGGCGACAAGAAGGAGTACACCGTGGAGGTGCACATGCCGGGAGTGGCGAAGGACGCGTACGAGGTCACGGTCAACCATGACGAGCTGGTGATCGAGGGGCGGAAGTCAGTTCTCGTTCCGGAAAAGGCCCGGATGCTGCATCAGGAGATTACGCCTGAGGACTACAAGCTGAGCCTGCAACTGAACATATCAGTGGACGAGGACAAAATCTCGGCGAAATCCGAGGACGGCATTCTCCGCATCACCCTACCGGTCGCCCGCGAAGCTCAACCGAAGCGCATCAAGATCGACTAGGGCCGATCCTTGCCCAGGCCTTCAAAGCTCCTTCCCCCAGGCGGAAGGAGCTTTTTTATTCTGTCCTTGCAGGAGGTGACGCCTCCGCAACCTCGGCTTTGCCGGTGGCCTTGTTAAAGCGCATGGAAATCATGCGGCTGACACCCTTTTCCTGCATGGTGGCCCCGTAGATGGTATCGGCGACACTGATCGTGCGCTTGTTGTGGGTGATGATGAGAAACTGTGAGTATTTCAGGAACTGTTCCAGCATCCCGGTAAAGCGCCCGATATTCGCATCGTCCAGAGGCGCGTCAATCTCGTCGAGGACACAGAACGGACTCGGCTTGACCATGTAGATGGCGAAGAGCAGGGCGACAGCCGTCATCGTTTTCTGGCCGCCGCTGAGCAGGGCAAGGTTCCTCAGGCGTGTTCCGGGAGGCTGGGCGGTGATGTCGATTCCGCTTTCGAGAACATCCTCCGCATCGACGAGATGAAGATCCGCCTTCCCGCCGCCGAAGAGAGTTTCGAAGGTATAGAGGAAATTCTTCCGGATCGCGGCAAAGGTTTCCGCGAACATGGTCTGGCTGGTGTGGTTGATCTCGTCGATAGCCTCGAGCAGCTCTTTCTTCGAATTCCAGAGGTCCTCGCTCTGCTGACGAAGAAAGGCGTGGCGTTCCTTGAGCTCCTTGTATTCCTCGATCGCGCCGATGTTAACCGGACCCATGGATTGCTCGCGGGAGCGCAAGGTTCCAATTTCCGTTTTGACGGCCTCCCAATCGACAGGCTCGAGGGCGGCGAGGTCCTCCGGCGAAGGTTCTCCGCGATCAAGCGTCGTTTCGAGCTCATCCGGATCCGTTTCCTCGACATCGACGCGAATCCGCTCAGGGAGCGGCTCGCCAGCTTTCCAGAATTCGGTCTTCCAATCCACCTCGGCCGGATTGCGGTCGTAATCCCGCTGGCATTCCTCGCGCAGGAACTCGAGGCGGGATTCGCGGCGGGCCAGCTCGACCTCAATCCGGTTATGCTCGGAGGAAAGGGACTGCTGGCGTTCCCGCTGGGGAGCGAGGCCCTCCTCAAGGACGCCGATCCGCTGCTCGAGTTCCCTGAGTGCAGTGCGGTCCTTTTCGAGCGCCTCGCGTATCCCGGAGAGTTTTTCTTCGATCTCCTTTCCGGCGGCGGCGTGCTGCTTCATTTCCGCCTGCAATTCCTCACGCTTCCGCAGCAGGCGCTCTTTTTCCTCCGCCCTCCGGTTGCGCGTGGACTCGGTTTCCTTTGATTTCCGCTGCAGCTCCTCCAGCCCGCGGTCGAGGAACTCAAGCCGCTGCTTTTTCTCCGCGACCTCAAAACGGACTTCGTCAAAAGCTTCCCGTTTCTTCTCGCGTTCGGAGCGCAACCTTTCCACCTCGGCCTCTGCCTTGCCGATGGCGTCCTTGAGATCGCGAATGGAAGATTCCGTTTCCTCGAGCTCGGATTGGGCCTTTTCCAGTTTGCGGGTGGATTCCTCCTTGCCGTCTTCGAGTTTGGCGCGTTCGCGCTCCTTGACGGTCCTTTGCTGGCGGGTCTGGTCGATCGACTTCGCCCCGGACTGCATCTGCGTGGCGAGAGTGGCCAGCTCGGTTGCTGTTTCGGAGACAAGGCGGCTTTGCTCCTCGAGCCGCTTTTCTCCGTTCCCGAGTCGCTTCTGCAGCTGCTCCGACTCCAGGCGGAGGCGTTCCTGGCGGTCTTCGAGCGCCTGCAGTTGCTCCCGAAGCCTCTTCAGCTCGTTGCGTCGTTCGAGGAAGGAACTGTTCTTGCCCTTTTTCGGGGAGGATCCCGCGAGGACGAGCCCTCTCGCATCGAGGAGTTCCCCGGTACGGGTGGCAACAAGCGCGAACGTAAAACCGGGATCCTTCCGGATGTGTTCGAGGACCGGCCCGACTTCCTCAGCAACATAGCAGCCGTCAAGGTAGCGGTCGAGAAAGGCCTGAACCGCTTCGTCGTCGGAAGAAACGAGTTCCCGCGCGGGAGTCAGGCCGGCTGGGGTAGAGCCGTTGTTCGCATGGAGAGGATTCACCTGGAAGGGCGTAAGCAGGCTGGCCCGACCGTGCTCCTTTTCGCGCAGCCGCAGGGAAAGAGGTCCGAGGGCGTCTTTTTCGCGGAGGAAAATTCCATCGGTGGCCTTTCCGAGAAGGCGTTCCACCGCTTCGGTCGCCCCTTCGGCCACTTTCACATGCTGCAGGAAAAGGGTACAGGCCTCCTGCGGGATAACATCGGCGACTTTGCCCTGAAGGATCGCTTTCGCTCCTTCGGCAACGCCCTCCAGCTTGGCCTGCAGGTCCTCGAGCATGGCTGCCTGCGCCTGCAGGCTCGCTTTCTCGCGCTCGCCCTCCTGCAGAGTCCGCTGCTGCTCGCGAAACTGCTCTGTCCGCTCCTTCTGCTCCCTTCTCAGGTTATCGAGGTGGTCGGACTGCTCTTTGCGCTGCCCTTCCCGCTGGCGCCTCGTTCGCTCGAGAACGCGCTGGTCCCGCAACAGGCCGGCTTCGGCATCGCGCAGGCCCTGGATTTCCTCGCTCAGGTTGGCGTGCCGGACCTGGTCGCTTTTCAGCTCCAGTTCGAGACTGGTGCAATTGCTGCGCAGGCGGCTGATCGCTCCCTCCTTGACGAGGAGGGCCTGTTTGGCCCGGGAAAGCTGCCCTTCAGCGGTATTTAGCTGCTGCTGCAGCTCGGTGAGGACCTTGCTGCGGCGCTGGAACTCCTCATCGGAATCTCCGAAGAGGTTCATCTGCTCCTGCTTGAGTCTGGTCTCGCCCGCAAGTTTCTCTGCGAGGGCCTCTTCCTGCGTCCGCAACTCGGCCATTTCCTGTTCGATTTCGCCAAGTCGCTTCCCGACGTCCTCGTCGCGATAGGCCGCCATCTCATACCGGTTGGAGGCGTTGTCCTTTTCGGTACGAAGATTGTAAACTGATTTCTGGGATTCCTCGAGCCGCGTCCGCAAAGACAAGGCCTCCTCCCGTTTTCGGGCCAGGCTGGCCTCGGATTCCTGAAGGGTCCCCGCATCCTTGCGAAGTTGGGCGGCAAGGTTTTCCAGCTTCTCCCGCTGTTCCCGGAGAAGATCCTTCAACCCGGCGTACTCGAAGGCATTGTGGGCAAGCTCGAGATGGACAAGCCGGTGGTGCACGCGCTGGTAGCGGACGGCTTTGGCGGCCTGCCGCTTGAGCGACCCCGCCTGCCTTCCCACTTCCTCAATGACATCAGTGACGCGGGCAAGGTTGGCGTCGACGTGAGCAAGCTTATTGAGGGCCTCGCGCCGCTGGGCCTTGTATTTTGAAATCCCGGCCGCCTCCTCGAAAATGGCCCTGCGCTCGCTGGGATTGCTGGAGAGGACCTGGTCAATCTGGCCCTGCAGCATAAAGGAGTAACTCACCTGCCCCACGCCCGTGTCGAGGAACAGCCGCTGGATGTCTTTCAGACGGCAGGCTTTGCCGTTAAGAAAATATTCACTGCCACCGTCACGGACGACGCGGCGGCTCACTTCCACTTCATGATGCGCAGTTCCCAGCTGATCTTCACAGTTGCTGAAAACGAGCGTGACCTGACAGAGGTTGACGGGTTTCCGGTTGGAGGTGCCCTGAAAAATAACATCCTGCATGCCGCCCGCGCGCAGAGACTTTGCACTCTGCTCCCCAAGCACCCAGCGGATGGCATCCGCAATGTTGCTCTTGCCGCATCCGTTCGGCCCGACGATCGCGGTGACCCCGTGGTCCAGGTCGAGCCTGGTCGGATCAGCGAAGCTTTTGAAGCCGTGGAGGCGAAGTTCTCGGAGATACATGAAGCGGGTGCCGTTGACGTACGTGAAAAGCAGCCATAGAAAAGAGGCGAACCGCTGCAGCAAGGAATAATTCCGACCGAAAGCCGCTCCATTGTTTATGAAGAATCGCCAGATCCCCCTCTTTTCCTTTTTGCGGAGAGGCCTTCCCCTTGCGGGAAACCTTTTTCTGCTTTCCCTGCTCCCCATGAGCACAAACGCGCAAAATTCCCCAGACGGCGAAACCCTTGTCCTCGGTGGCGGTTGTTTCTGGTGCATCGAGGCCCTCTACGAAAGGCTGGACGGGGTCCGGTCGGTGGAATCCGGCTATGCCGGGGGAACCGCTCCCGACCCGACCTATGAGGAGGTTTGCTCCGGAAGGACCGGTCATGCCGAGGTCGTGCGGATTACCTATGATCCTGAAACCGTAAGCCTCGGCGAACTGCTCGATTTCTTCTGGCAGGCCCACGATCCCACCACTCTCAACCGGCAGGGGGCTGATGTGGGCACGCAATACCGCTCCATCATCCTGTACGCCTCCGAGGAGCAGGAAGCCGCGGCACGGGCTTCGATGGAAAAAGCACAGACAAATTTCCGGGATCCCATCGTGACGGATATCGAGCCCCTCGAAGCATTCTATCCAGCCGAGAGCTACCATCAGGATTACTTCGATAAGAATCCCAACGCCCCGTACTGCCAGTACGTTATCGTGCCCAAGCTGAAGAAGCTTGAACCGTAAAGAGGGGTTTTCCAGACTGCCCGGAAGATGAAACCTTTTCTCGCTGTTCTCCTCTCCTGTTTCGCCCTCGCCGGGTGTGCAACGATGAACAAGCCGGAGCCGCTGCCCGCGACAGTGGGACGTCTCGACCTCGACCGCTTCATGGGCGACTGGTATGTGATTGCAGCGGTGCCAACCCTTGCCGACAAACAGGCCTTCAACATGGTGCAGACCTACCAGCGCGCCGAAAGAGGAATCGAAGTCATTTACCGCTTCAACAAGGGCGCACCGAACGGGAAGGAAAAGACCTACACCTCCAGGGTCATGGTCGACAACCCGGGCCTTAATACGGACTGGACGGTCCGCAGGCAATGGCCTTTCAACGCCGATCACCGCGTTCTCCACCTCGAGCCGGATTATTCCGTCGCGGTCATCGGCCACCCGAACCGCGAGAACGTCTGGATCATTTCCCGACAGCCCGATATGAGGGCTCCCCTGTACTCGGATATTATCCTCAAATTACAGGACCTTGGGTACGATATCGGTAAGATCCGGCGCATCCCCCAACGCTGAAACCGGGACAGGTCCTCCATCGTGACTTCTCCTCCCCCTTCATGGCTCCAAGGGCGGGCCACCGGCGTTCTCCTCCATCCGACCTCGCTTCCCGGGCACCAGGGAATTGGCGTCCTTGGCGAGGAGGCCCGCCAGTTCCTCGACTTTCTCCGGGAAGGGGGACTTCGTTACTGGCAGGTATTGCCCCTTGGTCCCACCGGATTCGGCGACTCCCCCTACTCCACCTTTTCCGCCTTCGCCGGCAATCCCTACCTGATCGACGAACGCCCGTTGCTGGAAAATGGTCTCCTGCGAACGGAGGATTGCCGGTTGCTGCGGGAATTGCCCCCGGAGCGCGTCGATTTCGGCAGCCTTTACCACCTGAAATGGCCCCTGCTGCGACTTGCCCACAAGCGTTTTCAGGAAGAGAACCGGACCTATCTGCCCAACTATGGACTCTTTTCCGAGTTCCAGGAAAGGGAAAGGGACTGGCTCGAACCGTTTTGTGCCTTCATGGCGCTCAAGGAACGCTTCGGCGGCCGGTTCTGGGGCGAATGGCCCGCCGAATGCCGGACCCTTGCGAAGGCGAAATCCTCCTCTTTCTGGGACGAGACACAGCAGGCCCGTGCGGCGCATGCCTTCTTCCAGTACATGTTCTTCGGCCAGTGGTCCCAGCTTAGGGCGGAGGCCAATGCCGCCGGCATCTCCCTCATCGGAGACGCCCCCATTTTTGTCGCCCTCGACAGTGCGGATGTCTGGGCCTCTCCGGAGTGGTTCGAGATGAGCAAGCCGGGCGCCCCGGATTTCGTGGCCGGCGTCCCTCCGGACGACTTTTCCGCAACCGGCCAGCTATGGGGCAATCCGCTCTACGACTGGAATGCCTTGAAAAAGGACGGGTATCGCTGGTGGATCGAACGCCTCCGGACGAATTTCCGCCTGTTCGACGTAATCCGCCTTGATCACTTCCGCGGTTTCTATGACTACTGGCGCATTCCCGCCGAAGAGGAGGACGCCCGCAAAGGGGATTGGGCCGACGGTCCCCGCCATGCCTTTTTCGAGGCGGTCTTTCGGGAACTGCCGGAAGCATTGTTCATCGCCGAGGATCTGGGAATGATCGACGACCGGGTCCGCGGTTTCCGGGAGGAACTGGGGCTTCCCGGCATGGAGATCCTGCAGTTCGCCTTCAGCGGGATGCCGGACAACCTGTATTTACCCCACCATCACAAGAAGAATGCCGTCGTGTATCCGGGAACCCATGACAATGATACCTCCCGCGGCTGGTATGAATCCGCCTCTGAGGAGAGCAAAGACCAGTTCCGTCGCTATTTCCGGGTCGATGGCGGCGACCCCGCATGGGATCTTGTCCGCGCCAGTTATGCCTCCGTGAGTCGGCTCGCCGTCCTCCCGATGCAGGACCTCCTCGACCTCGGTCCGGAGGCCCGCATGAACCGCCCCGGCGAGGCGCAGGGGAATTGGCAATGGCGGATGACCGGGGAACAGTTCGACCGCGCCCGCGCCGCCACCGGCTACCTCCGTGAGCTGGCTGATCTCTTTAACCGGAGCTGAAGGGTCCCCTCAATTCTCACGGGCGGAAGTGGACTTTCCGAGGCGGACCGGTTCATAGGCAAGGGACTTTTGCGCGCCGGAAACCGTTTGCGCGGAATCAAAGGCGTTCACCGGGCCCCCGAGGCGGCCGTGGGCCGTCGATCCCCACCCGTACATGGCCCCGTCGCCGGTAAGGAGAAAAACGTTGTTCGCCATCGAGTCGAGGGAGACGACCGGGGCCTCCCCCGGAATCCCGACCTTCTGCGGCAGGGCGTGGACCTCACCCGCGATTCCCCCCGGTTCCCCCGCGGAGGGTTTTCCAATCCCCAGCTGTCCGGACAGGACGGTGTGGATGCCCCAGGTGTAAACGTCCCCCACGGCCGTCCGGACCACTGTATGACGTGACCCCGCGGCCACCTCGACAATTCCCGTAGGAGCATTCCCGATCCTTGTCGGGCGACGGAGATCGGAGAGGTCCGGCGACCCGTCCCGAAGCGTCCTCGCAAAATGGGCCTTGGAACCGTCGCCCCATGCGTAGAGGGCGCCTTCCGCTGTAATGGCAAAGCTGGTACGCACACCGACCCCGATGGCGACAAAGGGTTCCGCCGCCGGAATTCGGACAACCCTGAGCACGCGGACTCCCTTCTCCGCGACATCCGCAAGGGCATGCGCGGCGTTGCGCCCGCAACCGTAAAGGTCGCCGGAAGCGGTGAGGAACAGGGAA
>JAAAOD010000012.1 GCA_009908535.1 Verrucomicrobiota bacterium | reverse complement strand
CGCATCGGGCAGGGTGGACATTCTCCTTCCCGACCGCGGCCTCGATGGTACGCCGCAGGTCCCCTCGCGGTTTCTCCTCCATGCGGGCGGAGAGGAAATCCTTCCGCGCGTGAGCAGCCTTCTGACGGGAGAATCCGCCCAACGGGCGTCCGTTCCCTCCGCGTTCGGGGACCGCCTTCAGCTTCCGGAACCGGAGGGTCCCGACCGCCTTTCCGTCACCGACTTCAGCGCGTGGCTCGCGGATCCCTTCCGCTTTTTCCTCGAACGTTTGATGGGCTGGGAAGTCCCCCTCGACCGCGAAGAAGAAATGGACGCCATGCAGTTTGGTTCGCTTCTGCATGTGTTGTTCTGTCACTACAATTCCGGCGATGAGGCGCGGAAGCTGAGCAGGGAAAATGAAACGGTGGAGTTCCTTCTCGACACCCTGCGGACCGAGAGCACGGCGCGGTTCGGCGGACATCCGCCCCTGGCTGTGCGGATCCAGCTGGAGGCGATGGAACAAAGGTTGCGCGCGGTCGCCCCGCACCTTGCCGCACAGCGCCGTGCCGGGTGGAGGCCCCTTCACGCCGAGTGGAAAATTCACGACCGTGAAACCGGGCGTTCCCGTCTGACCATCGAGGGCCTGCCTCTTTCCGGGGTCGTTGACCTTGTTGAGCGCAACGAGGAATCCGGCGAGCTGCGCGTGCTTGATTACAAAACATCCGATTCCACCGCCACGCCGTTCAAGGCGCACCTCGGCAAGGTGACGGCCGCCTCGGGGGAGCCTCCGCTGCCGGAGGTTGATTTCGACCTCTGCGGGAAACCCTTTCGATGGAGGGATCTTCAGTTGCCCCTTTATGCCGCGGCGGTGGAAAACGAATTCGGGCAATGCCCGCGCGTTGGCTATGTCAACCTTCCCAAGACGGTACTGGGGGCGGGCCTTGTCGAATGGCCGGAGGGCGGCCCGCCCGTCGAGGAGGCCCTGCGCTGCGCCGGCGCCGTGGTGCGGGCCGTCCGGGAGGGCCTCTTCTGGCCGCCGTCGAAGGGCTTCGCCTCCTCCGACTGGCAACCGTGGTGGGGACCGGTGCCGGAAGAGGCCATCGCGGAATCATGGCTGCGGCGCCACGGAAGGGAGGAGCGGGCATGAGCGGCGTGATCGGAAACGAAGCGATCCGCGCCTCCGCCGGCACGGGCAAGACCTACGCCCTCGTGACCCGTTACCTGCGGCTGCTCGCCAACGGTGTGGATCCCTCCACCATCCTCGCCCTGACCTTCACCCGCATGGCGGCCGGGGAGTTTCTGCGGAAAATCTTCGCCCGCCTTCTGCCGGCCGCCGCCGGGGAAAAGGAGGCGGCGGTCCTCGGGGCGGAAATCGGTCGGCCGGAGGCCGATGCGGCCTTCTTCCGGGAAAAACTACAGGAGCTGGTGCACGCCATCGGCGATTTGCACCTGCTCACCATCGACAGCTACTTCGCCCAGATCGTCGCCGCCTTTCCCTTTGAACTCGGGCTGAACCGGCCCCATGTCATCCTGCAGGACTACGCCCTTGCCGAGGCCCGGCGCGAGGTCCTGCGCGGCCTCCTCAACAACGCGGACGGGGAGGAACGGGAGCAGATGCTCCGCCTTTTCAAGGAGCATACCTTCGGCCGGGAGGAGAAGAATGTCCTCCGCGTCCTTACCGAGGTACTGAAGAATGGCTACGATTTGTACCTCGAGGCCGGCGAGGCCGGGAAATGGGGCCACGTCCGAAGCATCTATGGACAGGAGAAGCCATGGTGGCTGACGCAGAAGCCGACGGACCGCCACAAGGCCGCGGCCGATGTGCGCGCCGCCCTTGCCGGACGCGAGGAAGAATTCGGGAAGCGCCTGCACGGAAGCCTTGTGAAAATCGCCGATGGCCTTGAGGCATGGACCATTGGCGATCGACTGCCGGGCGGGAAGGTTCTGCAACAGCTGCTCGACGATCCGGGAAAACTCGGGCGGGAGCCGTTTCCCGTGGAGTATTTCAATAAGGAATACGAACTTTCGATGGATCTGGGAGAGCCCCTGCTGCGACTCCTGCAGGCGGTCCTTGGCGCCGAATTCGTGCGCAGCCTTTTCGGGACGACCGCCTTCGGTTCGCTCCTTGAGCTATACGACGGCCAGTACGGGACCGCGGTCCGGGAAAGCGGACTTCTTGTCTTCCATGACCTGCCGGTTCTGCTTCTGCGGGCCTTCGGCGGCACGGGGGAAGGCGGAGCCGATCTGGACCTTGGCTACCGGCTCGACCGGCAGGTGGACCACTGGCTCCTCGACGAGTTCCAGGATACCTCGCGTCTGCAGTGGAGGGTACTCGAACCGCTCGCCACCGAGGTGCTCATGGATCCCGAACGCCGCAGGAGTTTTTTCTACGTCGGCGACGTCAAGCAGTCCCTGTATGGCTGGCGCGGGGGCGACGCGCGCCTCTTCGATGAGATTCTGCGGAAGTATCCCGCGGATGCGGACGGCGGCATCGTCGTGCATCCGCTGCACCGGAGTTACCGCAGCGCGCGCCCCGTGCTCGACTGCGTGAACGCGGTTTTCGGGGACGAGGGCCGCATCGGCGGCCTTGACCTGTTGCCCGGCGTGAAGGAACGCTGGCGGCAGAACTGGAAGGACCATGAACCGGCGGCCCCGGTCGCGGAAAAAGAGGGCTTCGCGGGCGTTTTCTCCACCGAGGCCGCCGATTCCGGTCCCGCCGTGACGGCCCTGCTGCAGGAGATTGAACCGGAAAGGCGGCGGCTCAGCTGCGCGGTCCTCTGCCGGAAAAACGAGCGGGTGCGGGAGATCGCCCTGCAGTTGCGGGAGGCCGGCTTCAACGCGCGGATGGAAGGAAAGGTGCGGCCGGGTAACGACAATGTGCTGGGATTGTGGATACAGGCTTTTGTCCGTTGGATCGAACAGCCGGAACAGACCTTTCCGCGGGGGTGGCTCGGCATGACTTCCGCCGGCGGGGATCCCGGGGATCTTCACGAGCTTCGGCGTCAGGTGCGTTCCCTTCTCAGCGCGGGGGAGGTCGCGGCGGCGGCGCGTCGCCTCCTCGCGGTATGGAAGGAGCGGATCGAGGCCTCCGCTTTCCTGCGTCGGCGGGCCTCGGACCTCGTCGAGGCGGCGACCGGCTTCTCCGAACTGCGGCACGGAGGTTCGCCCCGGCGGTTCGCCGATTACCTCGCCCGGCTGGAGCTGGATGAAAGCGGCACGGGGGAGGGGATTCAGGTCCTCACCATTCACAAGGCCAAGGGCCTGGATTTCGATGTCGTGGTGGTCGCCGACATGGCGAAGCAGGAACTGGTCTCCTCCCGCGCCGAAGCCCTCCATGTGGAACGCGGGGGCGACGGCACCATCCGCTGGATTTGCGCTCTGCCGCGCAAGGACATCCTCGTCAGCGATCCCGTGCTTTGCGCCGCACGCGAGCGACAGGAGGCGGAGCGGCAGTTCGAATCCCTCTGCAATCTGTACGTCGCAATGACGCGGGCAAAACAGGGGTTGTACTGCGTCTCGACAGAGGCGGATTTCAACGCCGGCGGAGAATCCCTGAAATTCAATTCCCTTCTCCGGCTGGAAGGCCCGGTCGCCGACCACCCGTTTCCGGGCGGGCTTTCGCTCGTCGCCGGTTTCGGCAACCCCGCATGGTACCAATCCGCCGGGGCCGTTCCTGCCGGGCCGCCGACGGCCCCGCGGCTCCGGCCGCTCGGGGAAAGAGAGGCGCTTCCGCGCGTCGCCTTGCGCATGGAACTTTCCCCGTCGCAGGAGGCCCACGGCAAGGAGGAATTGCCCGTACAGCTGGCGGGCCGCCGGGGGGCCCGTTTCGGGTCGAAGGTCCATGCCTTCCTCGCGGGCGTGGACTGGCTCCCACCGGGGGCGAAGCCGGCAAACCTGCCCGGTTGGGAAGCATTGGACGCGGACGTGCGCGAACGTCTCGAGACCTTTTTAGCCGGTGAAAAGGCGCGGGAGATTTTCACGCCTCCGCCCACGCGCCACGAACTCTGGCGGGAAAAGCCCTTTGTGCTGCGCGAGGAGGACCGCCTCCGCACGGGGATCATCGACCGGGCCCTCGTGTTTCGCGGGGAGGATGGTCAACCATGCCGCGCCGCCCTCTACGATTTCAAGACCGACCAGCTCGACGCCGGGCGTCCTGCGGCGGAGCAGTTGCAGGAGCGCTATGCCCTCCAGCTCGAGCGCTATCGCGAAGCGGTGGCCGTACTCACCGGGCTTTCTCCCGAGGCGGTTGAGGTCCATCTGGTTCCGGTTTGACGAGGACCAACCACTGTCGCCTGTGCGGGATTTGGAACCTCGACAGGAAGTCTCACGACTTCGGCTACCTTGTGTGAAGAATGGGCAACGATGCCGTCACGGCGAAAATTTCCCATTGGCACCTGCTCCATGTTGGGTTGGTATCGACAGCTCATGAAATACAAAAAGGTTTTTCGCTTTGTTCTTATCGCGATGTTCTCCTGCTGTGCGCTGGGAGCTTCCGCGGCGGAAAAGGGCAATGTTGTCTTTATCCATCCGGACGGCAGCGGTCTCGGCCACTGGAACGCCGCCCGGCACCTTTATGCCGGCCCCGACGGGATGTTGAACTGGGACCGTATGGAGCGGCTCGGGGCATATCGGGTGCATCAGAAAAACTGGCTGAGCACAACGTCGCATGCCGGTGCCACGGTTCATGCCTACGGAAAGAAGGTGCATTTCGATTCCTACGGCATGGATCGCAAAGAGCCGCTGACCGCGGCCTCCGGAAAGCCGATGAGCATCATGGAGGAAGCCATGGAGGCGGGCATCCGCTGTGGTATCGTCAACAGCGGGCACATTGGCGAACCTGGGACCGGCGTCTTTCTCGCCAGCAGTCCGTCACGCGGCATGGTGGAGTCCATTGCCGCCGATATCCTCGAGAGCGGGGCGGAGGTGATCTTCTGCGGAGGCGAAATTTATCTCCTTCCGGAGGGCGTTACCGGCCAGCATGGCGAACAAGGGGTTCGCAAGGACGGACGCAACCTGCTTGAGGAGGCTAAAGAACGGGGATTCACCATCATCTATACCCGCGATGAACTAATGGATCTTCCCGCGGACACGGAAAAAGTCATCGGCATCTTTGCGGCCGTGGATACCTACAACGACCGCCCGGAAAAAGAACTCGCGGAAGCCGGGCTGCCGACCTACGACCCGGAGGCACCGACATTCGATGAGATGACCGAGGTAGCCCTCCGTTTGTTGAGTCACGATCCCAGCGAGCGGTTCTTTCTCGTCGCGGAAGAGGAGGGAACTGATAATTTTTCCAACGTCGTCAATGCCAGCGGAATGCTCGATGCCATCGGACGCGCCGATGAGGCGATCGGCAACGTCATGGATTTTCAGCAAAAGTATCCGGACCGTAAAACGCTCCTTCTCGTCGGCGCCGACAGTGATGCCGGGCATCCGACAGTCTGGGCGCCTATCAAACCCGGCGAGGATTATGTATTACCGGAAACATCGCGCAGCGGCGCCCAGCTTGACGGCGTCGACGGCACCGGCGGTCGGCCCTTTAGGTCCAAGCCGGACCAGTTTGGCAATCGCTATCCCTTCGGCATTGCCTGGGCCACTACGGGCGATTTTCCGGGCAGCGATGTCATCAAAGCCCATGGGTTCGGAAGCGGGCACCTCGGGGTGACCGTGGACAACACGAAACCCTACGCCGTCATGTACCGCGTTCTCTTCGGCCAAGCGCCAACGGAAAAGTAGGGTTCCGCCTTGCGCGGGTTCCCTCCGCGAGCGCGGGCACAAGCCCGGCCCTAACCGGTTTCCTCGGCGATATCCTCGAGAGGATACGTCCAGATCTCGGACAGGGTGGGGTGGTACCAGTGGACCTTGAGCAGATCCTTTGCGGTGGCCTTCATGGTGACGGCCACCGCCATGGAGTGGATGAGTTCCCCGGCATCCTTGCCGACGCATTCGGCACCGATGATGCGGCCGGTTGTGCGTTCCGCCCAGACCTGGACGTACCCGTCGGTCGCCTCCATGAGCAGGGATTTGCCATGGTCATCGAAGGGGAAATGGGCTTCGACAAGATCGAAACCGCGCACCCGCGCGTCCTCGATTGGCAAACCGGCGGTGGCGATCTGCGGATCTGTAAACACGACCGCCGTGCGGGTGTCGAGGTCCACCGGTTCGGTGGGGCGCCCGAGCGCGTGGCGGGCGGCGACTTCTCCCTGCAGAATGGCGATATGGACAATCTCAAAAGGCCCGCAAACATCCCCGGCGGCGTAAATACGCGGATTGGAGGTCTGCTGAAAATCGTCTGTATGAATCTGCCCATGGGGATTCAGGTGCACGCCGGCGGCCTCCAGGTTCAGGCGGGCCACCGCGGGCGCGCGGCCAAGGGCGTTGAGGACATGCTGCGCGTGGACTTCGTGCTCGCCGGTGTTGTCCGCAAAGTGGACCGCATATCCTCCGGATTCCCGTTCCAACCGGTGGAGACGGGTTCCCGTGAAGAGGTCGATGTGTTCCCGTTGGAAGACCTTCATGAGGGCCTCGGCGGAACGCTCGGAGTTTTCCTTGAGAATGTGCGGACTCCGCTGCACCTGAGTGACCCTCGAGCCTACCCGGGCAAGAAACTGGGAAAGCTCGCAGGCGACCACGCCCCCGCCAAGGACGACGACGGATTCGGGCAGAAAATCGAGGTCAAGGATATCGTCGCTGGTCCAGATGCCCTCCTCTTCGAGGCCGGGAATGGCGGGGAAATTCACTACCGAACCGGTTGCGATGACAAAGGCACCGGCCGTTAGCGCCTCCCCCGAAGAAAGGAGAAAAGTGGAGGCATCGGCGAACTGACCGGCCTCGCGGAAAACGGTGAAGTGGTCCGAGAGAAGCTGTTCCTGCCGATGCCCTTTGAAATCGTCGATCATGGCGACTTTGCGCCGATGCAGCGCCGGCATGTCAGCGCGTGCGGAAGGAATATCGAGCCCGAAGCTCGCGCCCATCCGCGCGTGGTGCAGAACCTCCGCGGAGTAAAGCAGGGTCTTCGAAGGCATGCAGCCGCGCAGAATACAGAGACCGCCCAGTTCGGCGGAATCGTCGACAATGGCGACCCGCTCGTGCGTTTCCTTTGCCGTGCGGGCCGCCGCGTAGCCGGCGGAACCGCCCCCGATGACAATGAGGTCGAAGGTTTGCATGGTTATGGGAGGCTAGGACCGTCCTTCTATTCCGCAAGGATTCCCATCAGGCAATCAGGATGAAGGGTTGCCATGCTCTTGAGGGGCTCTGTAACGTCACCGCTTTTCTCAATCTCATGAAGATCCTAATAGCCGATAAAATCGCCGAAAGCGGGGTCGCCTACCTGCGTGAACAAGCAGGAGTCGATGTCGTGGAAGCCTATGGTTCCTCTCCCGAAGAACTGAAAGCCCACGCCGCCGACGCGGACGCCATCATTGTGCGTAGCGCCAGCACCATCACCCGCGAAATCATAGAATCCGCCTCCAAACTCCGCGCCGTAGGCCGCGCCGGCGTGGGGATCGACAACATCGACGTGGATGCCGCCAGCGACAAGGGCGTCATCGTGATGAACACCCCCGGGGGCAACACCATCGCGACGGCGGAACTCGCCTTCACCCACCTGCTCTGTTCCGCCCGCCCGATACCGCAGGCCCATTCCTCCATGAAGGAAGGCCAATGGAACAAGAAAGCTTTTCAGGGCAGCGAGCTGTACGAGAAGACGCTGGGAATTCTGGGCCTTGGCCGGATTGGTTCCGAGGTCGCCCGACGGGCCAAATCCTTCGGGATGCGGGTTCTTGCCTATGATCCATACCTCACCGCCGCCCGGGCCGAACAGCTTGAGGTGGAGAAGGTAGACCTCGACAAGGTCTATGCGGAGGCGGATTTCCTCACCGTCCACATGCCCAAGACGGAGGCAACGACGAACCTCCTTAATGCGACGGCCTTCGCCAAAATGAAGGACGGGGTCCGCATTATCAATTGCGCACGGGGCGGACTTGTGCAGGAAGAGGATCTCGCCGAGGCTCTGAAGTCCGGCAAGGTCGCGGCGGCGGGACTTGATGTCTTTTTGAAGGAACCTCTGGCCGATGACAGTCCGCTCCGCGATTGCGACCGCCTTGTCATGACGCCGCACCTCGGGGCCTCGACGCAGGAGGCCCAGGAAAACGTGGGGCTCGAAGTGGCGGAATGCGTCCTTGAGGCCCTGCGGGGCGGATGGGTGCGCAATGCCGTCAACGTGCCTTCCATCGATCCAAAGCAGCTGCAGGTGCTGCGTCCTTATCTCGCGCTTGCCTATAAACTGGGAACCGTCCTTCAGCAATTGACGCCGGAAGAGATCAGCCATATCCGCCTGACCTACTCCGGAAAGCTGGTCAACCTCGATGTGAAGCCGCTCAACCGGGCCTTTCAGAAAGGATACCTGCGACGCATCACCACGGATGTGAACGACGTCAACGCCCCGCGCGTCATGGAGCGCCTCGGCATCCAGGGGGAAATCGTGCAGAACAACCTCGAACGGGACTACACCGAACTGATCCGTGCGGAAGCCAGCGACAGCAAGGGGAATTCATGGTCCCTTGAAGGGACCCTGATCGGTAAGTCACAAAGCCCGCGCCTTACGCGCGTGAACGAGCGCAACCTCGAGACGCCGCTGGACGAAAAGTACCTGCTCGTGGTCGAAAACGAGGACGTTCCCGGCATCGTCGGCATGATCGGAACGGTGCTTTCCCGTTACGACCTCAACATCGCGAGCATGTCCCTCGGACGCAACACGGTGGGGGGCCTTGCCTTGAATATCGCCGGTATTGACAGTGAGCCAAAGGCGGCCGCCCTCGAGGAAATCCGCCAGCACAAGGCCATCAAGGAATTGCGCCTCGTTCATCTGAATGGAGCCTGAGCAATGAACTACGGACCGTTCCTCATCGTTGCCCTCATCGCGGGATACCTTGTTGGTTCCGTTTCCTTCGCCGTGCTGATTGCGCGGATGAAAGGCCTGGACATCTTCAAGGTCGGCAGCGGCAACCCGGGGGCGACCAATGTTCTCCGCGCCCTTGGGAAACCCTACGGGTACGGCTGTTTTCTGCTCGATGCCTTCAAGGGAGCCGTCGCTGTTTTCCTCGGTCTCGGGATCGGACAGGCCGTCGGCAGTGGCGGCGAGGCGCTTGCCATTGCGGCCCTTCTCGGTGCTATACTCGGGCACAGCTTTTCCCTCTTTCTTCGTTTCCGGGGTGGAAAGGGGGTCGCCACGACCATCGGCGGCTTGCTTGTCCTGCTTCCGGTCGTCCTGCTGGTGGGGCTCGTCCTCTGGCTGCTCGTTTTCTACGCGAGCAAATATGTTTCGCTGGCCAGCCTCATTCTGGGTGCCAGCCTGCCGCTGACGGCATGGGTCACGGGCAAGAGCGATTTGATGATCGGCCTGTGCCTTTTCCTTGCTCTTCTCATTTTCGTGCGCCACATCGCCAACATCCGGCGTTTGCTTAAGGGTACCGAACACCGCGCCGGGGAAAAGAAACCATGAGTCCGCGCCGCAACCTGAACCTTGCCTTTGCCGGCCTTGGCACTGTTGGCCAGGGGGTCTGGCGGCACCTCTCGGAGCGCTCCGCGGAATTACAGGCCCGCATGGGGATCGCTTTCACTCTGTACAAGGCGGCGGTGCGCGACCCTTCGAAAACGCGGGATCCCTCCATTCCCGCCGAGCGGCTGACGACGAATGCGATGGCGCTCGCCGAAGATCCCGAAGTCGATGTCCTGTGCGAGCTCATGGGCGGAACCGAGGAGGCCCTTGCCGTGACGCGGACCGCCCTCGAACGGGGAAAAACCGTCGTCACCGCCAACAAAGCCCTGTTGTGCCATCATGGAGAAGAACTCTTCCGCCTCGCAAGGGACAAGGGCGCCCACATCTATTTCGAAGCCAGCGTCGCGGGCGGAATTCCCATCATCAAGGCCTTGCGGGAGGGCCTCGTGGTCAACCGCTTTCCGCTCATCTACGGAATCCTCAACGGAACCTGCAATTACATCCTTACGCGAATGGAACGCGAGGGACAGCCGTTTGAGGCGATCGTGGGCGACGCGCGGCGCCTCGGTTATGTCGAGGCGGACGAGGCCCTCGATCTCGACGGGCTTGATGCGGCGCACAAGACGGCGATCGTCGCCTACCTCGCCCACGGGAAGTGGATTCCGCTCGAGGAGATGCCGGTGGAGGGCATCCGGGGCGTCCGCCTCGAGGATATCCAGTGGGCGCAGAGCCTCGGTTACAAAATCAAGTTGCTGGCCGTCATCCTTCGCGACTTCGAGGGGGGAAGCGTCTTCAGCAGCGTACAGCCGATGCTGGTCCCGCGCGAGAGAATGCTCGCCAATGTCGATGGCGTCTTCAATGCCATCTCGGTGACCGGGGATGTCGTCGGCGAAAGCATCTACATCGGTCGCGGCGCCGGCCAGGACGCCACCGCGAGCGCCGTCATCAGCGACATCGTCGATGCCGGGACCGCGCTCGCCAACGAGATTCTCCCGGAGGAACCCGCGCAGCAGACGGAACTGCGCACCTCGACGCCGGAACAGGTCATCCGCTCCTTCTACATGCGCATGTCGGTGCGCGACCAACCGGGCGTACTGGCGGAGGTGGCGACGGTGCTGACGAGGCAGAACATCAGCATCGAAAGCGTCCTGCAACGACCCAACGGGGATCGCGGGGCGGCCCACCTTGTTCTCACCACCCACATGTCCTCGGAGGCCGCGATGACGCGGGCGGTGGCGGAACTGGAGGGGTTGGAAGCGCTTCTCGACCGTCCCTTCCTGTTGCGTATCGCGGATTTTGCCCAGCATCTTGGCTAAGGCGAAGGAGCTTTTCATGGCATTGATTGTTCAGAAATACGGGGGCAGCTCCGTCAAGGACCTCGACCGTATCAAGGCGGTGGCCCAGCGGATCAAGGCGACCCGCGCAGAAGGGCACCAGGTCGTCGTGGTCGTCTCGGCCCGGGGAGGCGTGACGAACCGGCTGGTCGCCGACGCACGCGCGCTGCATCCGCAGCCCGACGACCGGGAAATGGATATGCTTCTCTCCGTGGGAGAACAGGAGACCATCGCGCTCACGAGCATCGCGCTGCAGGCCCTCGGGCAACCCGCCATTTCGCGCACGGGAGCGCAGGCGGGCATCCTCACCGACGATGTGCACACGAAGGCCCGCCTT
>JAAAOD010000017.1 GCA_009908535.1 Verrucomicrobiota bacterium | reverse complement strand
CCTGCTCGAGCCGGTGGCAAACCGTATCGACGAGATCTTCCGCGCGGAAAGCGCCCCCACCATCACGCGCCCGGAAAAGGCCTTTTTCGCGCAGACGGCCAAGGATATGATCGAGATGATTGCCTTCACCCGCTGGCTGGGCATCGGCGCCGTCCTCGGCGTCCTCGGGCTCGTCGCCAACGCCCTTCTGCTTGCCGCCCGCTCCCGCGTCCGCGAAGGCGCCATATTGCAGACGGTCGGCTTCCCGCAACGGGCCATCGGGATCCTCGTCCTTTTCGAAGGCATGCTGCTCGGGCTCGCCGGGGGTATTCTCGGCAGCGGCGGGGCCTACGCCTTCCTGGGCTGGCGGCGCTTCACCTTCGGCAACGAGGGCCTCACCCTCGCCTTCAGCCCGAGCCTCGGCGTGACCCTCGCCGGGGTCGGCGTGGCCCTCGTTCTTGCCGTGCTCGCCTCCCTCTGGCCGGCCGCCGAAGCGGCCCGCCGGCCCATCGTGCAATCCCTTCGCGAAGGCTGAGCCATGCTTCCGTTTTCCTACGCCTTCCGGAATCTCCTCCGCGAACCGTCCCGTCTCGCCCAGAAGCTGGTCGGTTCCACCCTCGTCGTCTTCCTCGTCCTCGCCGCCGCCGCCTTCAACAACGGCATGAGCGACCTGCTCAAGGCCAGCGGCTCGCCGGAAAATGTCATTTTCCTCGGGGCGGGCTCCGAGGAAAGCGTCGAACGTAGTGAAATTCCGGTACAATCGGAGAGCATGGTCAAGGCCGGCGTCCGCGGCATCGCCGAACGCGCCGGGGTCGCGGCCGTGTCGGGAGAAGTTCACTACAACGGACTCCTCGCCCTCCCCGACGGCACGACCGCGCAGGCGTTGACCCGCGGCGTCACCCCTGCCGCCTTTGAGGTTCATCGGCAGGCAAGAATTCTCGAAGGCGACTGGCCCGCCTCCGGGGAGGTCCTTGTCGGCGCGCTCGCCCACCACGTTCTGGGCGTGGAGCAGGAGGCCCTCGCCGTGGGCCGGGAAGTTATCCTCGAGGACCAGTCCTTCCGCGTCGCCGGTCGCTTCGACGCCGCCGGGACCGTTCTCGAATCGGAAATCTGGTTCAATCGCACCGACCTCCGCACCCTCATCCAGCGGGACAGCCTCTCCTGTGTCGTCGCCCGGCTCGACGATCCCTCCGCCCTCGCCCGCGCCGAGTTGTTCGCCAAGCAACGCCTCGACCTCGAGCTGGTCGTCGTCTCCGAGGAGGAATACTACGCCAATCTCGCCGGTTTCTACGGGCCCATCCGCGGCATGACATGGCTCACCGCCGTCATGGTCGGCATCGGCGCGGTCATGGGCGGTCTCAATATGCTCTACGCCGCCTTCGCCTCCCGCGTGCGCGAGCTGGCCACCCTGCAGACCCTCGGCTTCCGTCGCGGCGCCGTTCTCTTTTCCCTGATCCAGGAAAGTCTGCTCACCCAAACCGTCGGTTTCCTCATCGCCCTGACGGCGGCGACCTTCCTCCTCGACGGCCTCTGGATCCAGTTCTCCATGGGTACCTTCCGCATGGAGCTTTCCCCGGCCGTTACCCTGTACGGCCTCCTTACCGCTTTCCTCATGGGTACCGCCGGGACCCTGCCGCCCGCCGCCCGATGCCTCGGGCTTCCCGTCCCCGTCGCCCTCCGCGCGGGGTGACTTCAACAACACCAAAATGTAATGATAATGAAACTACACATCCCCTCCCTCCTCACCGCCGCCACCGTCCTCGCGGCCGCGCTTCTTGCCGGCTGTGGAAAGGAAGCGGCCTCCTCCGCCGAAAGCGAAACGGTCGCGCACACCGCCGCCTCCGCCCTGCTGCTGGACGAGGCCCCCGACGACGCGCCCGGCATCCACGAGGCCGTCCAAAACGCCGCCCCGGGCGAGACCATTGTCGCCACCGGGCGCATCGGCGGGGTCATGGAACCGCTCTCCGAGGATTACGCCGGCTTCGTCCTCACCGACGAACGCGTCTGGTTCTGTGACGAGGGCGAGGACGACCACTGCCCCACGCCCTGGGACGCCTGTTGCGAGGATCCCGACAAGCTCGCCGCCTCCCGCTTCTTCGTCCAGTTCTCCGGCGAAAACGGCGAGCCCCTGCTCCTCAATCTCCGCGAAGAACTCGGCCTCGCCGAAAACCAGCAGGTCCTCGTCCGCGCACGCCTCGGAGCGGCCGAGGCCGCCTCCGGTCCGCGCATCCTCGAGGCCGAGGGACTCCACATCCTCCCCGGCGGATGAACCCGGGGAGCGGTGGGGAACAGGAGGATAACCTATCGCCCAAAGGGTAGTGTCCTAATTTAAATCTAGGCTGGCAAACCGGTTGCTGAATTTTGTCCGGAATTGGGCTGGAAAACCAGGCAACCATCCCCATCCCAGGGACTTCGGGATTCATTAGCCTGCCGGGCCAAAGTAAAGGATATCACTCGTTTCCAAACTGGATGCTCGCAATTGAATTTTCTATCCCTTCTAATTGTAAGCTTATTATTATGGAGGTTCGTCCCTAAGCTCACAGTCCGTCTTCGGGGTGCGCCTTGGCTTGTTTAGCTAGGTATTTTTCCTCGGCCCCCTAAGCTCCCTTAGGCGGTTACTCCCTGTCGCTGCTTCGCCGGCCATGTCCTGGAATATCGCATCAACCTGTGAACGCGTGCTCGGGCGAATCAATTTAGGTGCGATGGCGTGAACCGCGCCATCGCGGCGGTCGCAGAACAGTACCGTGCTGCCACCAAAATGTGTCTGCTTCACTGGGTCCGTCCAATTCCACGCCATGACCTGAAGCCAGGGGACATGCCAGCGGCTGAAAAGCCTCCTCTGCGAGATCCCCTCCTCATCCAGTCGCAAGCGCACCGTCCAACCAGGAAGATGCAAAAGCAAGGCCACCGGCGTTACCGTCCAGAGAAACCACGATACAAAGATCGGTGCGCCCAGCAACCACGGGAGCACCAACACCATTAGAAGCCCGGGCAACATCCAAAATAAATCCATCTTCGGGCGCCGAAGTTCGAGCGGGAGCCGGGTGGTTTCGGCCCTCGTGCTGCCGATGATTTCCATACCCTCAAATCTATCTAATCCCTTTGCAAACGTTCGAATCTCACTTTCCGTTGCCGCCCCATTAATCACCCTGTCAAGAAGCTGCAGAATCTGATCTCCAACAAAATCATTACTCTTCAAATAATCCGGAAGGCTCTCAATCCTTGCGAAGTATCCGGAGAAATCGGGTCTCCTGGAGCGGGCCAGGACAATTTTTTCTTGTAGGTTATCTTTCATTCCCTTGCGTCCACTTTATTTTTAAAAGTCCTACTCCTGAACTGAAAAGATATTAGAGGAAACACAACACTTTTGCCAGCGCCTTCAGCCACAGAGATCATTCCCCAACCCGCATCCCCGCCCTGCGGCCGGGGCTGGTAAGGTTCCCGGCCGTTGGCCGGGATTAACGGCAGCGACGGATCCTGAAAATGTTTTAATGGACGAAGGGTTTCATTTGCGGCGGTTTCCCTTGCCGGCTATCCATTCCTCCAAAACGTACAGGATCATGGATTCCCCCGACCCAGCGACCGCCCGCGGTCTTGACCGGTACATCGCGGTCCTCGCCGATCTGGGGGAGCGGGCGGAACGGCACTTTTGCCGTCAGGAGTGGGCGGACCTGCGAAACCTGCAGTCGCTTTCGCTGGAAGCGGCGGACGCGGCCATGGCCGCCCCGCCCCCGGCATCCCCGTCAACCGACGAATGGCTCCGCGCCCACGCGGCGGCCTGCCGGATCCTCGGGGGCGAACCGCCGGAGGGGCGGCTCCGTATTCCCGCGGGGGCGCGTCAGAGGCAGCCCTCCCCCCTCCCCTCCCGGATCCTGACCAAGGGCGTGCGGAAGGCCGCCTGTGCCTTTGCGGCGGAGAAGGGCCTTTCCCTGCCGGCCGGTTTCGAGGTCTTCCCCCAGGTCTTTTTCCGGAACCGCCGCGCTTACGTTATCACACGATCTGCGGCGGCGGAGAAGGAGCGGCTGTTGGTCCTGGCGGTCACACAGGACGAGGAGGGGCCGGTCCTCGACGCGGTCCTGACCACGGAGGAGGAGATCACGCCTGTATTTGAATTTTCGCGCGCGATGCTGATTCCGCGTCACGGCAACGACCTCTCTTTCCTGCCCGTCCTTGAAAAGATGCTGCCGGGGAAACCCCGTTGGCAGTTGCTGTTGAACACCGGTTACATCCTCCTCGGGCGCGCCCTCCTGCTGGAGGAACTCCGGCAACACATGCGGAATTCGCGGGAATCGATGGAGGTGGCACCCGGCACCCCGGGAATGGTCATGGTCGTCTTCCATCTTCCCACCTTTCCGGTCGTCTTCAAGATCATCAAGGATACCCCGGACCCGCCGAAAAGCGTCGGGCGCCGCGAGGTCCTCCGCAAGTACCGGCTCGTCGCCGAGCACGACCGCGTCGGGCGCCTCGCCGATTCCCATCTCTTCGAAAACCTCCCCTTTCCCGTCGAGGCTTTCGCGCCGGAACTGCTCGGCCTGCTCAAGGAGCGCTGCGCGGCCTCTCTCACCATTGCCGGCGACATGGTCTTCTTCCGTGAAGTGCTCGTGGAGCGGAAGATGGTCCCGCTGGACCTTGTCCTCGAGGAAGCAACCTCCGGCGAGGCCGCTCTCCTTGACGAGTACGCCGCCGCCGTCGAGGACCTCGCGTGGGCGAACATCTTTCCGGGAGACCTCCTCCTCAAGAACTTCGGCGTCACGCGCCTCGGCCGTGTCGTCTTTTATGATTACGATGAAGTCGAGCTGCTCACCTCCTGCTTCTTCCGCAGGCTTCCGGACGAGGACGGGGAAATCACTTCCATCGGGCCAAGTGATGTCTTTCCCGAGGAGTGGCCGCGATTTCTCTTCCGTCGCGAGGAGACGCGTAAGTATTTCATGGATACGCATGCGGAAATTTTCGATCCCGCCTTCTGGAACCGCTGCCGCTCCCTCTACGCCCGCGGCGGTTTTATCGATCTCTTTCCCTACAAAAGCCAGCGGGGTTGAAACCTTCCCGCCTGTTCCACGTCAGGACAAAAAGGTCGCATCAAGATTGTCGCAGCGGAGGCGTTCCATGGAGACCAGATCCGCCAGCCATTCCTCCGGAACGCCGTTGGCCGCCCCCAGCAAGGCCCCTGCGACGGCGCCCCGGTGGCAGTTGTCGCCACCGCAACGCGCGTTGGCGAGGACTCCTCCGTCGAAGTTGTCGTGGTATTTCCATACAAAATGCAGCGCCGCGGTGAAGGATTCGGGAAGGTAACACGCCGGCGTCAGCTTCCTCCCCACCACCTCCCGGTCGTCCCGCTTCTCCCAGTCCTCAAACCGACGGCGCCCCGCCCATGGTGCGGAATGGACGAGCAATGCCTCCCGCAGCGGCATGCCTTTCGCCACCGAGAGGAGCATGTTCGCAAAGGCCTCCGCCGCCGCTTCCGTCGCCGCGTGCCTATGGCTGAGAGCCACATGCCGGCGCACCCGCTGCGGGTCCAACGCGTCGAGATCCTCCTCGAGACAATCGAGGGCCGCCAACAGAAAGGGCACCGGGACGAGTCCCCCGATGTGCAGATCCTCCACCCAGCAGTCCTCCGGCTTCTTTCCCTGCGCCAACTGGTCGAAAAATCCGCGGTGCACCTCCTCCACGTAGGTGTCCTTGTGCCAGCCCGGCTTCTGCATCAGCCCGATGTAGGTGCGCAGCCACTCCCCGGAATCATAATACCCCGTCCGCACCACCGAGCGGTACAGCTGCAGCCCCAGAAGAAAATTCAGGGTGTTCTCCCCCGCCTCCAGAAACTGATGGTAATGAATCCCGCGCCGCCCCCAATACTGCGCCTGGTCGTGCAGAATGTCCGCCTCCGGCGAACGCGGGGTGTACCGCGACCGCCACAGAATGCTGTCCGGATGCGGGTTCTTCGGAGCACAATACCCCGTAATCTCCCCGTAATCCCGGTCCAGCGCCTCGCGGTCGTAGTACCAGTGCACCGGCATGGCCACTGCGTCCGCCACCAGCGCCCCCAAAACTCCGTTCTGCAGTTTGTCGATCATGGCCCACTCTAGCAGCCGCCGCCGGTTCGTAAATCCGGCCCCACCGATTTTCCTTGATCGAAAACCGAGTTCCTCCTGCGCCATTTTTTATTTTACATATGTTGAATATTTTTCGCTTTTCCTTTCCACTTGGGGACCCATGTCCAACCTTGGTTGGCTTCGCTTTGCCAATTGTCGTAGCCGGACGCGCTAGCTTTTTGCTCCACTGCGGAGGACTTTTCATCCCGGCGAGACCGTGTTCAAGGGAATCTCCGTGCCCCCGCTGCCGGCAATGGTATGGGACAGCGCCAACACTCCCGCTTTTTGAAGCCGATTAAGGGACGGGATCGGCAAGCCCGGCATTCGCAACAAGGGCGTCAAGACGGCCGAAGCGGGCAACAACCGTACCGATGCCTTACCGGACCTGCTTCTCAATCCCAACGTCACTATGGCGGAGAAGGATCCGCTCCAGATCGACCTCCCGCCAAGGAGGGGGAAGAACCGCCGTTGACACCGGCGGACGGGGCTCACTCGACAAGCAGCCGGTAGAAGAAGTTCCGCCGGAGGGGTGTCGGGAGATCGCTTTCAAGGGTACCACCGGTCCCGAGGAAAGCGGGCATGGTAGCCTTCCATCCTCCCATGCCGGGAACGGTGGTTGTTTCCTCCAGGCGCATTCGGCGTCCCATGGGGGCGTAGAAGCGCACCCTTCCGTCCGGCGTGATCTCCAGGTTCGCACGCTGCGCGGCTTCCCCGGGAGAGAGGAAGCCGCCGTACAATGCCCGTTTGCCGGTCGTCCGCAGGTAAGGGGCCTCCGGATCGGCGCCCTGCAGCTGCCAGACTTCGTACCCGGCGGCCTCCGGAGACAGAGATTGATCCGGTCCGGGGTCCTTGGCGTCGCCCCGGTGCAGCAGGTAGGAAAGGGAAGCCGCTCCCGCCTGCAGCGGAACTTCGAACACGACCCCGAAGGCATCCTTGCGGACGGGCGCGAGCGGCGCGTTCCATTCCGTCGGATTGGCCGCCCCCGACCAAACATGCAGTCCCCAGTAATCGCGGTAGTCGGAGGATTCCGGATCCCCGTAGTCCCCGGCGGGACGCCGGTAGTGAATAACCGCTACATTATTCATCGCCGCCTCGCCTCGGAAGGCGGTCCCCGTCCCTTCCTTCAACCAGAAGGCGCCGGCGGCCCGCAGGGGCATCTCCCGGACCGGGCCTTCTACGCCGAGGTCGCCATGGACCGGTCGCAGGGCAACCTCCCGCCCCCAGTCCATGCCGAACGCGCCAGGCTCAAGCCGGTAACGCGCCGAGGCGCCGGTGACGTAAAAAGGCGCGAGCATGGTGACGAGATCACCGGAAACGGCGTCGCGGACTTCCATGCGCCACCCGCTCGCCCCGGTGGTGGTCCGGCGATAATGGAGGTCAACATGGCCCTCCGCCTCGCCGCGAGAGGGATACAGTTCCCGTTCCCCGTGCCGGATCCAGATCTCCGCCGTCGCCTGCGGGACGGCGCTGTGCCGTCCCTGCCAGGTCCGTTCCTCCGGCGCGGTCTGCCCGTTCGCCTTCTGGACGACGAAGCGGACGGGCGCGGTCGGATCTTCGACCGGAACAACGGCAAAGGCGCCGAAGCCGGTTTCCCCGATGAAAGGCAAAGGCCTCGCTTCCGAACCGGCCCGTCCGCCCGCCAGTCCCGCCCCCTCAGCGACGATGCCCCAGTCGGCATAGAGCCCGTCCTCCCGCTGGTAATGCAGGATCAACGAATTCACGGGCGTTCCGCGGGCGACCAGAACGTCCCGCACAACCGTCCTTTTCGTATTGCCGCGACGGTCATCGAGGGCCGCCCCGAAGGAATAGGTCACGCCGGCGGGTATTTCCTCCGGGGGACGGAAAAAAACCCGGTAAGGTGGAGCGGTATCGACACCGAGGGATTGCCATTCCGCGGGCCGGTCACTGCGATGGTACCAGAAACTGACCTCGGCGTAGTCCGCGACCTCCGTCTCCACCGCGATCTCCAGCCGGCCGGGAAATTCGTATCCATCCTGGGAATACGTCTGCACCGTCTGCACGGAGCCGCTCCGGATCCCGCTGAAAGCGAGCGAAGGCGCCCGTTCGACATCGGCGAGCGGGGCTTCCGCCTTATAGAGGGCCCACTGGAGGCCGTCCATCGACAGGGAAACCCTCCCGTCGTCCGAGGTCGTCAAGCGTCCGGGGGCGGCATCCGGACGGGAGGCCCCGATGCGGGTGAAGTCCGCGCCTCCGCGCTGCAAGGTGGGCAGGGAGAGGCTCTCGCTTCCACCCGTCGCATTGCTGGCGACGAAGAGGTACTCGACAAGGTCGGCGCGATGTAGTCGTGAAATCGCGAATACGCTCGAGGAACCACTCGCCCTTGCAATCTGGGCGCCCAGGCGCAGGGCCGGATAGGTGTGGTAAAGATCCGCCATTCCGGCGATGGCTGTAAAGAGCGGATGGCCGCGATCGAAATTGGCCTGCGCCGGCGTGGCCGTCGTTCCGACGAGGTCCATGCCCTGATAAAGGGGCGTTGCACTGGGCATCATGTCCTCACGGAAGTGGATGTCGGAGGCCCCCGCTCCGGCGAAGCCCTGCTCGTCGCCGTAGTAGATCACCGGTTGTCCGCGGCAGAAAAACTTGAGGGCGAGGGCCAGCTCCAGACGGTCGAGGATCTCCGCCTCGCCCGCCCCGGGGTTGTCCGCCTGCGCGTAGGCGGCCGCCCGCCCGATGTCATGGTTGCCGATGAAGAGCGGACGCGCGTTAGCATGGCTGTCAGCGTCCGTGAGCAGGTCGTCCCGCGAGAAGAATTCGTAGAATTTGGCGCTGCTGCCGCTTTGGTAGGCAAAGGCGCGCACTTCCCCGGCAAAGGCAAAGTCAAGGGTGGCATCCAGCGGCAGCACGGTGGAAAATTCACTCAGGAAAGCCGGGTCAAAATTGAAAACCTCGCCGAACTGGTAGAAGTGAGCCCGCCCGGCGTTGATCGCGGTCTCCCGGATCGCTGGCGCGAAGGCCTTCCAGAATTCCGGGTTCACGTGCTTGACCGTGTCGATACGGTAACCGTCCACTCCGTATTCCTCGATCCAATACGAATAGATATCGATCATTCCCCGTACCACTTCCGGCTTTTCTGTAAAGAGGTCATCCAGCCCGAAGAAATCGCCATAGAGCGAATTCTCCCCGAAAAAGGTGCTCGCCCCGCGGTTGTGGTAGTTTGTCACGTCATTCAGCCAGCCCGGATTACGCAGGTTCTGCTTTTGGGGCGGAATGTAGGGCCGCAAGGGAAAACTCACCGCCTCGTCGAGTTCCGGGAAAAACGGGTCCCCCCTCCCGTCCCATGCGTAGTCACGGTCGTCGAAGGGCGTCCCTCGCGCGTCGAGATAGGGTGCGGACGCCTTCGGGACGTAGGTGTCGCTTCCCGTGTAGTAGCGATTCACATCGGCGGTGTGATTGGTGATGATATCGAGGAAAACGCGCATGCCCCGCCCCTGCGCCTCCTGAACAAAACCGTGGAATTCCCCGTTCGTACCCAGGTGCGGATCCACCTTAAGGAAATCCGTAATCCAGTAGCCGTGGTAGGCGGATGTGCTCCCCTGCACCGCCTGGTTCTGGAAAATCGGGGTTACCCAGATCGCATTGACTCCCAGGGCTTCGAGGTAATCGAGCCGACTTTGCAGCCCGGCAAGGTCGCCGCCGTGATAAGCGTGGGGATCCGTCGGATCATAGCCACCCCCGCGGGCGTTATTGGCGGGATCACCGTCCTCGAACCGATCCGTGAGGACGAAATAATACACGTTATCCTGGGCCGGATGCTCGTATGGTTCCCTCAGCGGGGGCTCCGGAAGGGAAGCAGACAGGATCCCATGGAGTGCGACGAAAAGCAGGGGAGGTCTGGGGATAGGGAGCATCATTACGCGCAACAACACTCCCCTCTTTACCCGGGAAGGTCAGCAAGCGCAATGCTGACGTAAATAGACCCGGGCTCCGTCGTCCCCGAACCAGTCATGCGGAGTCGGGGTCGGACCAAATTAAAGCGCTTATTACCAATTACTTAACATAAAAATCTACCGGTTTTTATGCCATAAATTCCACTTTTTAAGCCGAATATTCATCCGTTGTTTGTCAGGGGATGGAGAAGATGACAAGCAGCCGCATTTTTCCGCTAAAAGGGACCCATCCCCCCCCGAAACCGGGGCACTAAAGTACTTTTCCTATTGATTAACAACGACTTAATTTGGTCCTACCCCTGCTTCACCCTACTACGTCGGATCGACCACCCGCATGCCGAGGCGGAGGCGCTTCGCCAGGAGGGCCTTGCGCCGGAAGGCCGCGACGCATTCGGAGCGGTGAAGCGAGGTGAGGGCGATCGGTTCCTTCCGCCGTTTAACGAAGCAGCGCACGGCGGGCGCGGCAGCCAAAGTCCGGGAAAACGACAGGATCCTCAGGAGGCGGCGGACCCATGCGCGCGACGAGCTTTTTGCGGCGGGTGATGTACACCGCCTGGCCTTCCTCCACAAGTTGCAGCGCCTTCGACAGGATGTGCTGCGCTTCCATGATCGAAACTTTTTCATAACCCATAATCGGAATTGATCCCAAGACCCGTTATTGTTGAGTGCATTCCTCATGCCGCCGCTTCTCCTCCTGATCCATCTGGCTGCGACCGCTCTCTATGGGGGCGTCCTCTGGATCGTGCAGCTGGCCGTGTATCCGCAATTCAGGCGGATTCCCGAAGCGGTCTTTGCAGCATACCATGCCGAGCACTGCCGGCGCCTTGGCTGGGTTGTGGCCCCGCTCTTCCTTCTCGAGGGCATCACCGCCCTGCTGGCGGCTTGGCTTCTGTGGCCCGAACAGCCGGTGCTGCAGTTCCTTTCCCTCACCCTTTACGGCCTCGGCCACGGGCTGACCTTTTCCCTATTCATTCCGCTGCATCAAAAGCTGGGGCAAGGGCCGCCCCAGCCGACGGATCTGGACCGGCTCGTTTTGCTTAACGGGACCCGCGTGGCCGTGGCCATGGCGCGGCTGCTCCTAGTCATTCTGTTCACGGTTGATGTTGTCGGCCATGGATAGCGGCAATCTCTCCGGCAACGCATCCGCGGAATCTCCTTGAGGGTTTTGCGAAAGAGCGGCGTTTAAGGAGGGTATGCAGGATCAGGAATTCGACCGTCTTGTCGGGGAGATGAAGCGACGACCGCTGC
>JAAAOD010000258.1 GCA_009908535.1 Verrucomicrobiota bacterium | reverse complement strand
GGCCGCCTGCAGGCGCTCCATGGTGCGGAAACAGCGGGCGAGGTCCTTGGCCGCTTCGGCTCCGATGAGCGGAATGCCGAGGCCGTGCAAAAGGCGCCAGAGGTCCGCCTTGCGGCTTTCCTCGAGGGCGGCGAGGAGGTTCTCCGCCGATTTGTCAGCGAATTTTTCGAGTTGAAGAAGATCCTCTTTGCGAAGGCGGTATAAACCGCTGATCTCGGTCACGAGACCACGGTCGACGAGCTGCTTGATGATCTCCTTGCCGAGGCCGTCAATATCCATCGCCTGGCGGCCGGCATAATGCTCCAGCCAGCGCCGCAGTTGCTGGGGATTGCCGCTGCCGCGCAGGCGCCACGCCGCCTCCTCCGGATCGCGTTCCGCCTCGAAGCCCAGTTCGCGGAGGCGGTCCGGAAAGGAAAAGGGCTTTGTCCCCGCTGACCGCTTCTCCTTCACGACGCGCACGACGGCGGGAATGATCTCCCCGGCTTTTTCCACGATCACGGTGTCGCCTTCGCGCACGTCCTTGCGCCGGATCTCGTCCTCGTTGTGCAGGGTGGCACGGCTGACACGCGTGCCCGCGATCTCCACCGGCTCCAGTTCGGCGACGGGGGTCAGGACGCCTGTCCGGCCGATCTGGATGCTGATGTGCTTCAGCTTCGTCTCCGCCTGTTCGGCGGCGAACTTGTAGCTGATGGCCCAGCGGGGCGCCTTCGAGGTCGCACCAGCGC
Source organism: Verrucomicrobiota bacterium (assembly GCA_009908535.1). GTDB lineage: Bacteria > Verrucomicrobiota > Verrucomicrobiia > Opitutales > Oceanipulchritudinaceae > Oceanipulchritudo. The sequence goes on along the minus strand of JAAAOD010000258.1, from coordinate 10,504 downwards.
GCTCCTGGCCTTCCCGGGAATCCAGCTTCAGGACAGCCCCGTCCGTAGGGTAGCGGAAATCTTCTCGCTCTTCGTCGATGGCTTCCACGGCGGACCAGGCTTCCTCGATCCCCTCGACCCGCCATGCCTTGTCCACGGTGGGCAGTCCCCATTCCTTGTAGGCTCCCCCAAGCTCGTGCTGGTAGTGGAAGGAGCGGCCTTCGACGGCACCGAGGCCATACAGCACCAGTTCCAGACGCCGCTGCGCAACGACGGACGGATCCAGCTGCTTCAGGGTCCCGGCGGCGAGGTTGCGGGGATTCATGAAGGTGCTTTTCCCCTCCTCCGCGCGCTGCCGGTTGATACGTTCGAATTCCGCGCGCGTCATGAAGACCTCGCCCCGGATCTCGATGAGGGAGGGCGGGTTGTCCCCGCGCAGGGTGGCGGGCAAATTATGGATGGTGCGGATGTTCGCTGTTACCTCGTCCCCTTCCTCGCCGTTCCCGCGGGTGACCGCGCGGTCAAGCTGGCCGTCCACATAGACAAGGCTGATCGCGAGCCCGTCAATTTTCGGTTCGACGAGGTAAGCGGGCTTCTCCTCCCCGAGAAGCTTTCGCAACCGCTGATCAAAGGCAAAAAGCTCCTCCTTGTTGTAGGTATTGTCGAGGGACTGCATGGGCACGAGATGCCGGACCGTCCGGAAGGCCTCGAGGCGGTCGTCCCCCACCTTCCGCGTGGGACTTTCCGAGGTTGCGAACAGCGGATAGGCGGCCTCCAGTTCCTCCAGCTCCTTGACGAGCCGGTCAAAGGCCGGATCGCTGATCTCCGGCCGGTTCTCCACCCGGTACAACCGCTCGTGGCGCTCGATCTCCTTGCGCAGCCGGGCGATCCGTTCCGAAACCTCGCTTTCGTCGACCATGCCCCTCAGTCTGCGCCCAATTTCCCTGTAAGCAAGCGCATGGACCCAAGCGGTTTTTCCAGCCAGTGGCGGATCCCGGGAAAGCGAAGGTAGACCGTTGCCCCGAGGACCGCACCGACCGCGTCGGCCCCAAGGTCCGCCCATTCGAACCGGCGCAGCGGGTTGTGGAGCTGATGCCATTCATCGAGTCCGCCAAAGCCCGCTGTGACGGCAAAGGCCACCAGCCCGACGAAGAGGGGTCGCGTCCCGCCCTCGGTGACAAAACACCGCGCCACCGCGACCGAAAGGAGTCCGAAGATGACGACATGCCCGACCTTGTCCATGCCGACAAACTGCACCGGCCCGGTCTGTGGCCCGGCGGTCCCGGAGAGCAGGGTCATCCCCAGCATCGTGAACAGCGGCAGCCACAAACGGTCGCGGCGCAGCAGGCACGGATTCGAGGACCGGGAAGGCTTGTTGTCCGGAAACTTTGTCATGTCGGCAGGGTTGTCCTTACGAATTCGTTGTTTACAGAAGAATGATCGGCACCTATTCCAGCTCAAACCAAGTCGTTCCAACACAATTCCAGCAAAGCATCCTGATTATCGGCATTTTCTATGGCGACCACACAACTTAAGGAAGAGGAGATTCGCGAATCCCTCAAACGCTGCTCCGAGCAGACCATCGAAGCGGCGATTGCCTTTCACAAGACCCGTGAGCCGGATTTGGTGCCCACCATCGTGTTGGGCATCATCGAACGTTTCATCGAGCCCGATGTCCGGCCGGTCATTCGCGAAGGCGACGATTCGACGCGGCTTCTCGAAGACCTCGGCATCGATTCCCTCCTCATGGTGGAGATCGTCATCCTCATTGAGGAGACGCTCGACATTCAGATCGAAAACGAGGAGTTGCGCTCGCTGCGCAGCATGGGGGACATCAAAGCCTACCTCGATGCCAAGATCAAGGGGCTGCCGCTGCCCTCCAGCCGCAATGTTCTCTCCTTCGAACAGCTGGCCGCCGTAATGCCGCACCAGCCGCCGTTCCTTTTTCTTCACGAGGCCCGTATCAACGGGCTAAGCGCGGAGGGAACCTACCGTATTTCCGGCGACGAGGCCTTCCTCGAAGGACACTTCAAGGACCGGCCCGTCTTTCCGGCCTCCCTCATGCTTGAAGCCCTCGGCCAGCTGGCGGTGCTTTTTCTGCTCAAGGGCAAGAACGAAGCCTTTGCAGACGAGCCGCGTCCGGAGTCCATCTTCTTTGTCTCCTGCGATGGCGTCCGCTGCCACAAGACCTGCGCGCCCGGCGACATCCTCCAGCTGAGCGTCAATTTGAAAAAAGTGCACGCCCCCATAGCACAGTTCGAGGGAACGATCCTCTCCGACGGGGTCAAAGTAGCGAAGGCGGAGGAGATCTCCCTCACCTTTGAAACCAATTCCGCCGCGGCGGAAGCCTGACGCGGGCCTGCCCGCGCCTTTGCCATGCGCCCGGTAGTCGCCACCGGAATCGGCTTTGTCACCTGCCTCGGCCGCGAGAAATCCGCCGTGGCAGACGCCCTGCGCGATCTCCGTCACGGCATGGTCCGGTATCCGCTGTTCGCGGACAATGAGCGCATTCCGGTGAACGTCGCCGCCCCGCTGCCGGGTTTCGACACCACCTCGACGGACCCGGAGGACTGGAGCTATCCGGAAGGCATCCGCTTCCGCCTTGAGCAGTTGAAGGGCCTTTCGCCCAACGCTCTCTATGCCCATTTCGCCCTCCGCGACGCCGCCGCGGACGCCGGCCTGTCGCTGGAAGAGCTTTCCGATGAACGCACCGGCCTCTACACGGCCTCCTCGGGCTCGGCGGCCATGACCCATCATCATCTCGCCCGCATGAAGAAAGTCGGGCCCATGCGCTGCTCGCCGATGGGCATCGTCGCTTCGATTGCCGGGACCCTGAACTTTAACCTCGCTGCCGCCTACGGCATCCGCGGCTCCACCTGCGGCATGGTCTCCGCGTGCGCCTCGAGCGGACACGCGCTTGGGATGGCCTGCGACGAAATCCGCCTCGGTCGTCAGGACCGCATGCTCGTCGTCGGAGCGGAGGATTTCACCGAAGAAACCCTCGTTCCCTTTTCCACCATGCGGGTGCTTTCCCCGTCCCCGGATCCGGACACGGCCTCGCGCCCGTTCGACCGGAACCGGGACGGCTTTGTCGGCACCGGGGGCGCGGTCGCGGTGGTTCTCGAAGCAGCGGAGGTCGCCGAGAAGCGCAACGCCGAGGGCTACGCCCGGTTCGCGGGCTGGGGGCAGGCCAGCGATGGCTATCATGTCGCTGCCTCCCACCCGGACGGCATCGGCCTTGCCCGCGCCATGAAGCTCGCCCTTGACGTTGCCGGATGGTGGCCCACGGAAGTTGACTACATCAACGCCCACGCCACCTCCACACCCACCGGGGACGTCTCCGAATGCCGGGCCCTGCACAAGATCTTCACGGAGAAAGAGGCGTATCCGGAGATCAGCAGCACGAAAGCCCTTACCGGGCATGCGCTCTCCCTTTCCAGCATCATGGAAGCGGCCTTCTGCCTCCTCGGCATGAAGGAAGGCTTTACCCCGGGAAGCGCTCATATCTCCGAGCTCGACAAGGAAGCGGAAGGGCTGGCGATCCTGCACAAATCGAAGCCCGCCGCCCCGCGGAACGTCCTTACCAACAGCAGCGGGTTTGGCGGGACCAATGTCGTGCTGGCCTTTTCCTCGTTATGAAGCGCCGGCTTCTGCTGCTGTCCTCCAGCACCGGCAGCGGCCATGACATGCGGGCGAAAGCCTTCGCGAAATGGGTCCGTGAAATCCACGGCGAGGCGGTGGACATCCGCATCGAACAGGTCATCGAGTCCACTTCCCTGCTGGGACGCTTCGGTGTCTGGGTGTACAACACCATTCAGCAGCACGCTCCCCTCCTCCACAACCTGTACTTTTTCATTGTCGAGGCCGTCATGGCAACGGCTCACCGGGGCAAAGTCGGCATGGGCGGAAATGCTTACCGGTCCTTGCTCCGTACCTACAATCCGGACCTTGTTGTCAGCTTCCACGATTCCACCAACCGGGGGTATTTCGAGGACGCGCGCCGCGTTCTCGGTAAAGAGGTCCGCTGCGGAACCTACTGCGGGGAATTCTCCGGCGGCTTCGGCTACAGTCGGCACTGGGTCAATCCCTCCGCCGATTTCTTTTTCGCACGTACGGCGGAAGCGCGGGAATTCGCGGTCCGCCGCGGCATGCCGCGTGAAAAGACGTCCGTTTTCGCCCGCCTGCTTCCGCCTGCGGCATTTCGCGCAAGAATGGACGCCGGGGAAATCCGCCATTTCCGGCGCCGCCTCGGGCTCGAACCCGACCACTTCACCCTCTTTCTCTCCACCGGCGGCTACGGCGCCAACCACCATGCCGCCTTTGTCCGGGCCCTCTTTCCCCTCGCCGACAAGGTGCAGCTGATCGTGGTCTGCGGGCGCAGCCCCCGGGCCCTCGCGAACATGCGGCACCTTTGCCGTTATTTCCCGACGCTGCGGCTCCATCTCGAGGGCTACAGCCAACAGGTGCACCGCTACCTCGAGGCCAGTGACGCCGTCGTCACCCGGGCCGGCGCCAACACCACCATGGAAGCCATCCATTTTTCCTGCCCTATCCTCTACGACTGCCTCGGCGGTCTCATGCCGCAGGAACGCTGCACGACGCGGTACGTTCTGCGCCACGGTGCCGGACGCCTGCTGTGGACGGCTTCCGGACTGCGCCGAGTCCTTGAGGACTGGTCGGAAAAAGGACCCGATTACGCGAAGGTCCGCGAAGGGATGCAGCGGCTCCGGGCGACCGAAGATCCGCGCGATCTTGTAAAAGACGTGATGGGCGGCTAGGCTTGCGCTTCGGCATTGCAACTTTCCCGGCCATCGCTTGATTATGCTATGCACGCACCCATGAAAACCGCAGCTCTTTCCCGCCCATCGACCTCCGGCTTTTCCCTCGTGGAGATGCTCATCGTCATCGCTCTGATCGCCATTGTCGGCACCTTGCTCATCGGTCGGATCGGCAACCTCTTCGGCGGTGCTCAGGAGGATGTCGCGCAACAGTTCGTCAACCAGGCGCTCAAGGCCCCGTTGCTGAAGTACCGCATCGACACGGGCTCTTACCCGAGCACCGAACAGGGACTGGAAGCCCTTTTGAACAAGCCTTCGGGCGTCAGCGCCGAAAAATGGGGCGGACCTTACATCGAAAAGCTGCCGGAAGATCCCTGGAACAATCCCTACCAGTACAAGTATCCTGGTACCCGGAACCCGGATGGATACGACCTCTGGTCCAAAGGCCCGGATCCGGCCTCGGATGCCGATGACATTGGCAACTGGGAGTAGCCCGCGCAGGGCCTTCACCCTTGTCGAGATCCTCATTGTTCTCGGCCTCATCGCCCTGGTCGGCGGGCTCATTGTCCTCAACGCCGGGGCCTTCCTGCGCGGACTGAGGCAGGAACCGGTGGAGGAGACCTTCCGCAAGGCCGTACGCGAAGCCCGCTTCCAGGCGGCCTACCACAAGGAAACCGTCGCCCTGAGCTACGATCCGGAGGAGGCGAAGCTCCTCATCAACGGCCCTTCCGGAAATTCCCTCGCCTCCTTTGCCCTCGAAGTCGCCGATGCCAACGATGTTGATCTGGAATTCGAACAGCGCCTGCCTTTCCAGGGACTCAACCAGCTTGGGGAGAGTGAAACCGCAGCCGCACCAACGGTGTTCTTCCGTGCAGACCGTTCCTCCACGCCCTTCAATGTGCGCTTCGAAGTCGACCGCACCCGCTTCACGCAACGCTACGACCCCTTTTCCGCCATCGTCATCCATGACTCGCGCGACGACTGAACCGCACCGCACGGCGGCCTTTTCCCTTATCGAAACGGTCATCGCGGTGGCGATCGCCGGCATCGCGTTTTTCGTCCTCACGGAAACCTTCTTCAATGTCCTCCTCACCCTCGAGGACCTCGATAGCAAGGCGGATTACCAGAAGGACCTGCGCTTCGTCCGCAGCCAGGTCATCCGCATCGCCGACCGGGACGAGGTGGAGGAAGGCGGCACCATCACCACTCTCGGTCTCGGGGAGGCGGACTGGGACGCCGAGATCGAGGAGACCGCGACCGTCGACCTCTTCCGTCTCTTCCTCGAGATCGAATTCGAGAATCCCGACGGCGAGGAGCGCATCGACCATTCCGAAACCCTGACCCTTTTACGCCCGACCTGGAGCGACGCCATCGAGCGCTCCTCCCTCCTCGAGGATGTCCGCCGCGATATCGAGGACGAACAGCGGCGCCGTGACTGGTAACCCCATGGAACGCTCAATCTCATCGAGCCGGGGCCTGACCCTCATCGAGATGATCGTGACCCTCGCGATCCTAGGAACCTTCCTGTCGCTCCTTTCCTTCCACCTCGTCGGGCTCAGCAACCTCTGGCTCAACCGCACCGACGACGACTTTTTCGAACAGCACGTCGACGGGGTCACCCTTTTCCTCGACAAGGCCCTCGAAGCCTCGGAGGCCGCCGTCTCCACCACCGGGGGCGGCGAGGACGGCGACGAACTCCCCGTGCAATGGCAACGCTTTCCGGGCGCCAGCGACATCGAGGATCCCCTCCTTTTCTTCCGCCAGAAGGAGGCGCCCGCGCTTCTTGTCCGCGAGGGCCGGCGCCTCCCTGCCATCGAGGCCTACCTCCATTTCGAGGAGGACCTCGGCCTCTCCATTCTCTGGTATTCAAAGTTGGACGCCGAGGAAATCGAGCGCGAGGAGGACCTCTTCCGCACCCCCGTCTCGGAGTTCGTCACCAAAATCGAATACGCGTATTACGAAAGGGAGGACGATGATTGGGAGCGGGAGGACGACCCCCTCGAGGAAGACAATAACGACACCTTTCGCCTCCCCGATTTTCTGATTCTGACCTTCGCACATCCCGAAAAAGGCGAGCGCGAGCGCTTCCTCCGCATCCCCCAGCGCTCCCCCGACCTTCCGCTCTTCTGATGAAAGGACGCCCTTCACAGTCCACTCCGCGTCCGAGGGAAGGCACCGTCCTCGTGCTCGTCCTCGCCTTCGTCGTGCTGCTGACCTTCATCGTCACCGCCTTCCTCGAGGACGCCACCGCGAAGATCAAGTACTACGGCCTCTTTCACAACCGCGATGATCTGCGCGTCGACGCCTACTCCGCGCTGGAGAGCAGCCTTGCCGTCCTGAGTATGTACCGCGAGGTGGAAGAGGCCTTGTGGGGACCGTCCCAGGGCTGGGGCGATCCGCTCGAGACGACCGGCTTCGAACCGCAAAACGCCGGTTCCGTCCGCGTCGAATACACCGATGAAAGCGGGCGCCTTCCCCTGCACTCCCTCGAATACGCCGACCTGCTCATTCTTTTCGACCTCCTCGCCTTTTCCCTTCCCGACCGCGAAGCCCTCGCCGACGGGTTTCTCGACTGGACCGACGAGGACAACGACCGGCGCCTGAACGGCTTCGACGGGGACGACTACGAGGACTTCGAACCGCCCTACCTTCCCGCCAACGGACCCGTCGAGACCTTCGACGAATTCCGCCTCATCCGTCCCTTCGACGAGTTGTTTTTCGACGAAAAGGGCAACCCCCTGCCGGAATGGAACCGCTTCCGCAACAGCGTCAGCCTCTACAACGAAGGACCCGTCAACATCAACGCGGCCCCGCCCCTGGTCATCCAGTTCCTCACTGAAAAGGGCCTTCTCGATCCGTATGGGCTCGACCGCTACAAAAGCGGGGTCGACGGCGAACCCGGCACGGAGGACGACCGTCTCCTCACCGGCACCGCCGACCAGGGAATCCTTCTCGAAGGGGCCGGTGAATACGCCTCCACGGAGGCAAGTCTCCTCCGCGTAAAGAGCATCGCCTCACGCGGCCAGGCCCGTTTCGAGGTGGAAGTGCTCGTCGAGTGGGTCGGGGCGAGTCCTGGCCTCGGCGCGGGGGGCGCCCGTGAGGAGGACGCCGCGGAGAGAACGGAAGACACCGACCCGCCGGCTCGCCGCGACAGCCGGCAGGGCTCCGGACGTTCCCGTTCCGGCGCTGAGGTGCAGACCGAACTTCCCAACGCCAGCGATCTTGGGTATCCCTTCAAGGTGCTGCGCCTCCTCGAGAACCGGAAATTTTGATCGACAGCATTTTACCAGCCTCCGTTTATTTTTCCTTTTGCGCCGCATGAGCAGAGCCTCCGCCATTACCAGCGATCTTCTTGACCGCCTGCACCGGAAGCTTCCCGACCGGGAAGTTCATCTCGCCCCGGATGATGCCTTTTTCTGCCTGCGCGTGGAACTTCCCGAAGGCCTTTCCCGCGGCGACATGCCCGATTTCGTCGGCCTTGCCATCGAGGCCAAGGCGCCCTTCCCGATGGAGCAACTCGCCCACGGCTTCCTTGTCGACCAGGACAAGGGCTATGCCTTCGCTTTCGCCGCCCACAAAGGTCGGCTCCAGCGCCTCGGCATCGAGAACACCGGGACCTACTTCCAGCTCTTCCCCTCCTTTGTCGTCCTCTACGGCATGCAAAACGCGGAGGCCACCGTCCGCTTCCTCGTCAACGAGACGACCCTCTCGGCCCTCTTTTTCCCGGCCGGCGCGACCGCACCGGAACAGCTGCGGGCCACCTCCCTTGAAGAAGGCGACCTGCAAGGGGAAAGCAACCTTCTCGCCGCGCGGGACCGCTTCCTCAAGGAACTGGATACGGAAGGCTACAAAGTGGAGGACGGCCTCGCGGAAGTCGTGCAGGCGGAGGTGCTCCCGAACGAACGCATCCGCTTCCACCTCCGCTCCATCGCTTCGGATCGCGATCCCGTGATGGTGGTGAAGGAACCGCTGAACCGCGAGGAGGATCTCTGGGCGGCCGATCTGCGGGACCCCGCCTTCGCCGAAAAGGAAAGCGCCGCCCGCCGCCGCAGCCGCTCCATCTGGCAAAGCCTGCGCATCGGCGTGGGCGTCGCCGCGCTGCTCCTTCTCTTTCAACTCCTCACCCTCGGTCTTTCCGGATACAACCTCATTCTGGAAAACCGTATCACCGAACTCGAGCCGCAGGCCACGCGCGTGGAAAACAAGCTCACCCTCGCCTCGCGCCTGACCCAGAGCACCGAGGAGGACCTGCAGCCCTTCGTCCTCCTCGAGGCCATCAATCCCCTGCGCCCGGACAGTGTTTATTTTGATGAAGTCCGCTCCCGCGCCTACAACCAGCTCCAGGTGGAGGGACTTTCCTCGCAGGGCGTGACCCCGGTGAACGCCTTTGCCGACTCCATCCGTCAGCTCGAATTCGTTGATTCCGTGGAGAATAACGCCCAAACCCGCAACAATCAGACGAGTTTCGAGCTGGTCATCATGTTCTCCGCAACGCCCCCGGCCCCGGAAGGCGGTTTCACAATTCCTGATAAAGCGGAAGAGGACGCCGAAGAAGGCGGGGAGGAGACCGGATAGACCATGCTGCTGCGCAAGATTTTCCACGCTTTTTCCCTGCGGGAACGCTTTCTTCTCGCCCTGATCCTCTGGGCGCTGCTGCTGGCGTGGCTGCTCTCCCTGCTCGACAGCTTTCAGGTGTCCCTGCGCACATGGAGCCTCAACAGCGATCTCATTTCCTCCTTCGAGGCCACGCTCGCCCAGGCGGAGGAAGCGGAATCGCTGCTGGAAAGCGCCCGCGAGGGACTCGACGGCTCGAAGACCTTCTCCGCGCCCCAACTGGTCGGCAGACTCGATTCCATCGCACGGGAAAACAAGGTCGACAATTTCGACATCAGTTCCCCGTCCACCGTGGAAACGGAACTTTTCAGCTTCCACACGGTCCGGCTCTCCATCAACCGCAGTCGAATGCCGGGCCTGATCAGCTTCGACCAGGCCGTGAAGGAGTTTTCCCCCTACATCGCCCTTTCCGAATTCCGTCTGAACGCCAACAAGCGGGATCCACGTTTTCTCGACGCCGATTTTGAACTGGTTTCCTTCGAACTCAAAGAGGTCACCTTGAATGATTGATCATCTCCAGTCCTGTTTCCCCGTTCGCCCTCTTCGCGCCGCGCTGATGTTGCTGGCCTGCATCGCCGGTACCGGCCTGCCCGCGCAGGACGACAACGGCGAAGAGGAAAGGCCCTCGCCAGCGCCCCCGACGCGTTCGGCCCCGCCCCCGCCGCCGGATTTCGTGCCACCCCCGCCGCCGGAGGGCCTCACGCCGCCGGAAATGCCTCCGCAGGTGCGCCGCAGCATCCGTTCCTCCAACCGGACGAACGCCGGCAGCAACCAGCCTCCGGTGCCGAGGGAGGACCTCACCCAGGGACCCTCCGACCTCGTCGATGAACAGGATCCCTTCATGCAGGAAAACGTCGGGCTGATCCGCATTCCGGAAATGGGAACCAACGAGGTTCTCGAAATGCTGGAGAACTTCACCCGCAAACCGATCCTGCGCCAGCAGACATTGCCGACGGTGAAAATCACCTTTTTCAGTCAGGAGGCATTGACCCGCGGGGAGGCCATCACCGCCATCGAGAGTCTGCTCGCCCTCAACGGCATCGCCATCACCACCCTCGGCGAAAAGTTCCTCAAAGCCGTCCCCGCCTCCATCATCAAGACGCAGGTCGCGCGCACATGGGAAGGCTCCACCC
>JAAAOD010000092.1 GCA_009908535.1 Verrucomicrobiota bacterium | reverse complement strand
GAAAACCCCGTTGCCGTGAAGCCCCCCGTCGCCGCAGAGAGGCGCAACAAGGCCTGCAGGCCTCCCTCATTGGCCCGCGCCCGATACCAAGCCCCCTGCCCCTCTCCTCCTCCAACAGCTTGACCAGCAGAGGCTTCGCGCCGACCTTCGCCTATATGTCCCAATTGACCGCCTTTCTGCGCGAGACCTGGATGCTGACCGCCGAGATGGCCCCCTACCTTCTTCTCGGCTTTCTCATCGCGGGGCTCCTGCGCGTCTTCTTTACTGAGGCATGGGTGCAGCGGCACCTCGGCCAGCGCGGCTTTTACCAGATCTGCAAATCCGTGGTGATCGGCATTCCCCTGCCGCTGTGCAGTTGCGGCGTGATTCCCGTCGCCGCCGGCATCCGCCGTTCAGGAGGCCAGCGCGGGGCCGTCGCCGCCTTCACCGCCTCCACGCCGCAGACGGGAGTGGATTCCATCGCCGCCTCCGTCGGCATGCTCGGCTGGGCCTTCACCGGCGTCCGCCTCCTTGTCGCCTTTGTCAACGGCATCGTCGCCGGGCTGGTCGTCGAGCGCTGGGGGGATGGGAAGAAAAAGGACGCCTCCGCCGAGGAAGCCTCCGAGGAGGGATCCTGCTGCGCCAACGCCGAGGAAACGGGTCAATCCTGCTGTCATGACGATTCCGCTACGGAGTCCGATTCCGCCCATGACGCCGGGAAAAGCTTCGGTCGCAAACTGGCGGAGGGCTTCGAGTTCGGGCTCGTCACCCTGCCCCGCGACCTTGCCGGGGCGCTCATTGTCGGGCTGCTCATCGCCGGGGTGATTTCCAGCCTCGTTCCCGCCGATTTCTTCGAAGGCTTTCCTGGCGGGCTCGTCGGCAGCTACGTCGCCCTGACGGTGATTTCCCTGCCGCTGTATGTCTGCTCCACCGGTTCCATTCCCATGGCCTACAGCTTTCTGCAGGCGGGTCTGAGCCCCGGCGCGGTCATCATTTTCCTTATCGGCGGCCCGGCGACGAACACGGCCACCGTAAGCGCGCTCTGGAAGATGATCGGCGCCCGCGGGACCATCGGCTACATCCTTTCCATCATCGTGACCTCCTGGGTCTTCGCCTTCATAATCGACCTCAGCGGCGTCTCCTTCCTCATCCGTTCCGAAGTCGAAGGCCACGCCATGGGTCCCGGGCTTTTCCAGCAGGCAATGGGCGTGGTGCTCGTGGCCCTTCTCGCCTACGCCTACCTCTGGCCGAAGGTGAAGAAGAGGGCCTGACTCCGGGGAGAGGGGTATTGGACACCCATCCAAGTTTTGTCCAAGTCATATCGGCTCTGTCCGCGATTGGGGGAATGCGGGTACGGGGAATTTTCGAAACGGTAGGGGTAGGCTCAAGGCAAACCCCTGCTGAATCGAAAGTCTCCTTATGAAACAAACCCCCTTCCCCTACCGCTCCCTGTTCCTGTCCGGCCTCGCCGCCCTGCTGAGCCCGGCCCTCCCCGCTGCCGAAGAACTGCTCTGGACGCAGCCCTCCACGGAGCTGCCCGCATGGATGCGCGACGAGGTCGTTTATGAAGTCAATGTCCGGCAGTACTCGGAGGAAGGCACCTTCGATGCGCTGACCGCCGACCTCGGGCGCCTTGAAGCCCTGGGAGTGGGCACGCTCTGGCTCATGCCCATCCACCCCATCGGGGAGGAAAACCGCAAGGGGCCCCTCGGCAGCTATTACGCCGTCAAGGATTACTACGGCATCAATCCGGAATTCGGGACGAAAGAGGACTTCGCGGAATTTGTCGAGGCGGCCACCGCGCGCGGCATGCGCATCATCCTCGACTGGGTCGGCAACCATACCGCATGGGACAATCCCCTTGCCGAGGAGCGACCGGATTTCTACCTGACCGATGACAACGGCCGCTACCAGCCGCCCACCGGCTTTGACTGGACGGACGTCATCCAGCTCGACTTCGAAAACCCGGAGGTCCTTGCCTACCAGATCGAAGCGATGCGGTACTGGATAAATGAATACGGCATCGACGGCTTCCGCTGCGACTACGCCACGGGCGTGCCCACTTCCTTCTGGAACGAAATGAGCGCGGCCCTGCTGGCCACTGAACCGGAGCTCTTCCTTCTCGCCGAAGCGGAGGTTCCGGACCACCAACTCGAAGCGTTCCACGCCTCCTACGGATGGTCGGTCCTCGCCGCCTTCGACGCCATCGCGCAGGGAAAGGCCCCGGCCTCCCACCTTGATGATGTCCTCGCCAAGGTGCGCCTGCAGTTTCCCGCCGGGTCGGATTTCCTCTACATGACGAGCAATCACGACGTGAACAGCTGGGAGGGCACCGTCTTCGAACGCCTTGGCGGCGGAGCGGAGGTCTTCGCCGTCCTCAGCTACATGCTCGACGGCATCCCCCTGCTCTACAACGGCCAGGAAGCGGGCATGGACAAGCGTCTCCTCTTCTTCGAGCGCGATCCCATCGATTGGCGACCCCATGAATTCCACGGCCTCTACCGGCGCCTCAATCGCCTGAAGTCCGGCCACCCGGCCCTCGCCGTGGGCGCGCCTTCCCTGCGCATTCCGAGCACCGCCGACGGGGAGGTCTATGCGCTCCTGCGCGAGGCGGAAGGCCGTCAGCTCCTCTTTATCGGCAACCTCACCCCGCATGATACGGAGGTCCGCCTCGGCAGCTCTGAACTGGCTGGCGAGTGGACCGATGTATTCACCGGACAACGACACGAGCTCGCCTCTTCCTCTCTCTTCTCCCTGCGCAGCTGGGGCTACCACGTTCTCCAAACCTCAAAATCAGAACAACCATGAAAACCAATCGACACCCTCCGGCCGGCCTGCGTCGCCGGCTGACCTCCCTCTGCCTGCTCATTGGCTGCTTCGGCTTCAGCGCCGGCCTCCTCGGGCAGGCCACCGCCACCCTCAGCGGCCGCGTCATGGAACAGGGCACCGATGTGCCCGTCCGCGACGCCGTCATCACCGTCACCGGTGAGGCCAGCGGCACCACCACCAGCGGCAGTGACGGACGCTACCGTCTCAGCGGGCTCAGCACCGGCCAGGTGCAGGTCGCCGTCTCCAAGGCCGGCCTCCGCAGCTCCCGCGAAAGCCTCTCCCTGACCGCCGGCAACAACAGCTACGATCCGGCCCTCGGCATGGACTTCTACGAGCTGGAAGGCCTTGTCGTCACCGGTACCGGGGGCGGCGCTCCCCGGCGGAAGCTCGACACCTCCTTCGCCATCAGCACGGTCAGCCCGGCGCGCATGGAGGAATTCTCCCCCACCGGCTTCGCCGATTCGCTGAAGATGGTGCCCGGCTTCGCGGTCGAGTCCAGCGCCGGCGAATCCTCCAACAACGCCTTCGTGCGCGGCCTCGTCAGCAACACGCTCGGCTTCCCTTACCTCGCCTTCCTCGAGGACGGGCTGCCGCTGTTTGTGGAATTCAACGACTGGCCCTTCCGTTTCAGCACCTCCCTCGAACGCATTGAAAGCGTGCGCGGCGGCACCTCGCCCATCACGCAACCGCAGGCCATCGGCGGCCTCGTCAACTACATCAACCGCGAGGGGACCGAAGTCACGGACGGACAGATCGCCCTCGCCTTCGGCGACTATAACCATCTCCGCACCGACATGTACGTGGGCGGTCCCATCAACGAGGACACCACCTACTTCGTCGGCGGCTTCTTCCGCCAGGACGACGGCATCAAGGATGTCGGTTACACCGGCTCCGACGGCGGCCAGATTGTCGGGAATATCAAATACGAGATCAATGACGGGCGCGGCCATGTGAAGTTCTCCGGCCGCTACACCGACGACACGACGATCTTCTACGCCCCCACCGTCATGCAGGACCGCGATGACCCGGCCGGCATTCCCGGCCTCGGCACCGACGAGGCCCTTAACGGCGAGGACACGTGGCGCTTCATGGGACCGTCCCTCGACGGCGACCCCTCCACCGTACGCCTCGGTAACGAAGGCCAGCCGACCAAGTTCCACTACTTCGGCGGCGAGTTCAATTACGACGTCACCGACAATATCAACGTCGACCTCCGCAGCCGCTACTCCGAAGGGGACATGGGCATTATCACCATGTTCAACCGCGGCGACGAGGAGATCTTCACCGCCGAGGAAGCGGTCGAATGGGTCCGCGGCAATGCCATTGGTTACGGCGGCGATTTCGAGACGCAGTTCTCCGAGGCCAACGCCCCCGACGCGCGCTTCCTCCTCTCCCGCGACAATCCGGACTGGGTCGTCGGCGGGGTCGGCCCCATGACGGTGGAAGAGGCTTCCCAGCTCAACGGCAACGGGCTCTTCACGATCTGGAACCTCGACCGTATCGAGGGACACCTCGAAAACTTCACCGTGCAGGGCACCGTCAACGGCGAGTTCGAACTCGGCAACGGGATGGTCCTCGATTCCCAGGTCGGTTACTTCTTCGCCGACCAGCTGCAACGGGAAAACTTCCGTCGCGATGTCATTCTCACCGACGTGAAATCCCAGGCCGAGCGCTATGACGTCGAATTCGGCACGGCCGGGGAAGACGGTTCCTTCGACAGCGCCGGCAAGGCCACCCTCAACGGCATCGCCCGCACGGAGGACTTCGCCAACGGCTTTGAAGTGGATAATGAATACACCGGAATCTGGACAACCCAGACGCTGAGCTTCGGCCGCTTCGTCGTTGATGCCGGGCTCCGGCGCTCCGAGGTCGAAGGCACATGGCGGCAGCGCGGCACGTGGATGTCCGACAACCTCGACCTTTCCGGCGGGCAGGCACCCGTCTGGAGTTCATGGGATTCGGAAGACGCGCCCAATCCGCAGCTCTCCTCCATTCCGGTCACCGTACGCGATTACCGCACGCAGGCCTCGATGGATTCGGAAAGCACGCACAACTACACCGTCGGGGTCAACTACACCCTCGTCGAGGACGAGCAGAGCGTCTGGGGCCGCTTTTCCCGGGGCAGCCAGCTCCCGAGTGTCCGCGGTACCGTCGGAGACGGCTTCGGCAACGCGAACAAGATCACCGCGAAGTCCTACGAACTCGGGTACAAGCTGAACAAGCAGAACTACGCCCTTGCCGCCACCGCCTACTACAATGACATCTCGCCCGTCGGCATCGGCGACTCCGCCGTCATCGACGGACGCCTCCAGCCCATCGGGGTGAACACGGATTCGAACGCCCTCGGCGTCGAGCTGGAAGCGCACTGGGTGCCGCTGCCGCAGTTGAACCTGCGCCTCGTCGGTACTTTCCAGAATCTCGAGGTCGACAACGTCACCGACCAGAACACCGGCGAACCGATCCCGGAGGTGAACGGCAACGTGCCCACGCGGCAGCCGGAGTTCTACTTCACCTTGTATTACGACTACACCTTCAAGGACATTCCGGGACTTACCTACCTGCGCCTCTTCGGGAACACGCAGTACATGGGCGAGCGTTACGCCAACATCGGCAACTCCTTCAAACTCGATCCCTACAGCCTGACCAGCTTCGGCATCAGCGCGGTGCGGGGACCGTTTGAAGTCGAACTGCAGGCGCGCAACGTCTTCGAGTCCGACGGGCTCACGGAAGGTAATCCGCGCGGCGGCCAGCAGGTCGATGTCGCCGGCACCGAATACTTCTGGGCCCGGCCGGTGCTGCCGCGGACGGTCACCCTCAAATTCATCTACAACTTCTAAGCGGTTGTTTGTCTCCGGGCGGAACCGGTCCTATCCCGGTTCCGCCCGTTTTTCTTTCTGTGCGAAGCCTTTCCAAATCGCTTTTTCTACGACCATGCCCTCCCCTCATCCATGCTGGCTCAAGGAACGCGCCGCCGGCGCCCTACTCCACATCAGCTCGCTGCCCGGTTGCCACGGTATCGGCAATCTCGGTACACCCGCGATCCGGTTCCTTGACTTTCTTACCGACGCCGGCCTGCAGTACTGGCAGATCTGTCCCATCGGGCCGACCGGCTATGGCGATTCGCCCTACCAGTCCTTTTCCAGTTTTGCCGGCAACGCCTACTTCCTCGACCTGGAACCGCTCATCGAGGAAGGGCTGCTGGAACCAGGCGAAACCGCCCCGCTGCGCGCCCTGCCCCACGACCATATCGACTACGGCGGGCTTTACACCGAGTTCTGGGACGTCCTGCAACTGGCATGGAAACGTTTTCAACGGGAGCGACGGGACCTTTTCGCGGGGCGTTCTTTCCAGGAATTCCGGGAGCGCAACGCGTCGTGGCTCGATGGCTACGCCGCTTTCATGGGCCTGAAGGCATGGCACGACGGCCGCCCGTGGCCGGAATGGGAACGGCCGTGGCGCCGCTACGAGGATGTCGATCCCGCCGCCCTGCCGGCACCGGTCCGCGAGGTCTCGGAACCCCACCGCTTCTACCAGTTTCTCTTCTACACGCAGTGGGAACAGCTGCGGGCCGCCGCCGCCGACCGCGGGATCCGCATCATCGGCGACCTCCCCATTTTCACCTCCCTCGACAGCGCTGACTGCTGGCAGTTCGCGGAGGTTTTCCGCCTTGATGCCGACGGGCAGCCGCTCGCCGTCGCGGGGGTCCCGCCCGACTACTTTTCCGAGAAGGGCCAGTTCTGGGGCAATCCGCTCTACGACTGGGACTACCTCCGTTCCACGGATTACGCGTGGTGGGTGCACCGCCTGGGCCATGCCTTCGGCTGTTACGACGTCCTCCGCCTCGACCATTTCCGCGCCTTCGACACCTACTGGGAAATTCCCGCGGGCACGGACGATCCGCGTGAGGGCACAATGCGCGAAGGGCCGGGACAGCACTTTTTCGACCGTATCGGCGAACAACTACCGCGCACGCCCATCATCGCCGAGGATCTCGGCTACATCACGCGCGGCGTCGTCGAGCTGCGCCGCCACGCCGGGCTGCCGGGCATGAAGGTCCTGCAGTTCGGATACGGGCACGACGACAACAACGTCAACCTTCCCCATTTTCACGAACCGGAGTCGGTCGTCTACACCGGCACGCATGACAACGACACCACCCGCGGCTGGCTGCATTCGCTCTCGCCGGAACAGGACGAGGCCACCCGCCGCTATTACAGCCTGCCGGCGGACGCCGACACGGCATGGCCTTTCATCAAGGCCGCCTGCGCCTCCGTGGCGCGGCTCGCCGTCCTTCCGGTGCAGGATTTTCTCGATCTCGGCAGCGAGGCCCGTTTCAACCGGCCGGGAACCAGCGAGGGCAACTGGCGCTGGCGGCTGCGCGAGGTGCAGCTGGAGCGCCTGCACGTCGAAGCCGCGCCGCGCCTGCGCGAATACCGTGACCTTTTCGACCGCACCGGCGACCAGCGCCAGCGCGAATACAGCGCCCCGCCCGGCCACGAAGCCTCCACATCCCCCTCCTGATCCTCTATCCCCGTACCTATCATGCAACACCGTCCCGAGTTAAGTTTCTGGCAAGTCTGGAACATGAGTTTCGGCTTCTTCGGCATCCAGTTCGGCTGGGGGCTGCAGATGGCCAACATGAGCGCCATCTACTCATACCTCGGCGCCCATGCCGAACAGATCCCCCTGCTCTGGCTGGCCGCGCCGCTTACCGGGCTCCTCGTGCAGCCCATCGTCGGCTACTACAGCGACCGCACATGGACGCGCCTCGGGCGGCGGCGCCCGTACTTCCTCGTCGGGGCCATCTTCGCCAGCCTCGCCCTCGTCGCGATGCCGAATTCCTCCACGCTGTGGATGGCGGCGGGGCTGCTCTGGATCCTCGACGCCTCCGTGAATGTATCCATGGAGCCCTTTCGCGCTTTTGTCGGCGATCTCCTCCCCCCGCAGCAACGGAAGTTCGGGTTTGCCATGCAGAGCCTGCTGATCGGGCTCGGGGCGGTCCTCTCCTCGGCCATGCCGTGGCTGCTCACCAACGTTCTCGGCGTCAGCAACGAGCCTACCGGGGACAGCGCCATTCCACTCACCGTGCACATTTCCTTTTATACGGGGGCGCTCCTCTTTTTCGCCGCCGTCCTCTACACGGTGGTACGGACGAAGGAATACCCGCCCGAGGACATGGCGGCCTTCGAAAAGGAACGCGCCGAACGCGGCGGACCGCTCAAGGTCTTCATGGAGATCATCCGCGGCATCACCTCCATGCCGCGCGTAATGGCGCAGCTCGCGATCCCGCAGTTCTTCACATGGTTCGCCCTCTTCTGTCTGTGGATTAATTTCGCGCCCGCCGTAGCGACCAATCTCTACGATCCCGACACCACCTCCGCCGCCTACCGCGCGGGAGCGGAATGGGCGGGCGTCTGTTTTTCCATCTACAACGCCGTCGCCTTCTTCTTTTCCTTCTTCCTCCTCTACCTCGTCCGAAAGTTCTCCGCCAAGGCGATTCACACGCTCTGCCTTGCCATCGGCGGCGTCGGCATGCTCTCGGTGGGCTTTGTCACCGATCCCCTCTGGCTCATCGCCTCCATGATCGGCATCGGCATCGCATGGGCGAGCATCCTTGCCATGCCGTACGCCATGCTTTCGAACGGCATTCCGCAGGAGAAAATGGGCTTCTACATGGGCGTATTCAATTTCTTCCTCGTCCTGCCGCAGATCTTCGCCTCCGTGGCGCTTGGCCCGATCATGCGCGCCTTTCTCGGCGGGGAGCCGATGAACGTCATCCTTGTCGGCGGGGCCTCCCTGCTCGTCGCCATGGGGACCCTGCGCTTCGTCGACGAGGAACGGTCGGAGGGCCTTGTCAGTCCGCCGGCGGCGGATTGACCGGCCGGCCATGTGTCCAGTCGACGTGATCGTGGTAGATTGTCTTCGGCTGGTCCTCGCGCTGCGACCGTTCCGCTTCCATGCGGTCGCGGTAGCCCTGCGGGGACTCGCCGGTCATTTTCTTGAAGACGCGCGTGAAATAGGCCGGGTCCTGGAATCCGCTCGCGAAGGCGATCTCGGAGATGTACAGCTGCGACGATTCCAGAGCGAGCCGGGCCCCGTCGATGCGGATGCGCTGGATGTAGTGGATCAGTTTTTCCCCCGTCTGCTTGTGGAAGAGATGGGACAGGTAATCCGCCGAGCAATGCAGCTTTTCCGCAAGGTTGCGCACGTTCAGGCGCGGATTGCCCAGCTGCTCGCGTACGAGCCATTTCGCCTGGAAGACCTTTGCGATGTCCTTGTTCAGGGTTCCGCTGCCCGTCTCGACGAGGTTTAGCAGCATCCCCAGCAACCCCGTCAGCAAGCCGTTGATGATGTGCGTCCGCGCGGGCGTGCGACCGTGATAGGCCGCCGCAATGTGCGTCGTGATCGTCGTGAAGACGTCGAGGTTCGGTGTATCGAAAAACTCAATCGCCTGAATGTCCGGCTTGCCCGGGGCCACTTCATGCGCAAAGTGCAGGCTGAGGGTCTTGCTGTAAAAGCCGATGACAAGGTTGCGGAAGGCGCCGCTTCCGTCGTTCTCCACCGTTTCCCCGTGCGGCACCCCCGCCGGCAGGATGCATAGCTCCCCGGCCTTCACGAGCACCTCCTCGCGCGGGGTCCGGAAGGACGTCCGCCCGCGCAGTTGCAGAAAAATCTCCGGCTTGAAATGATAATGCATCCCCGGATGCGCCTGCATGAGCCCTTCCTCCCGCGGCACTTTCAACCGCTGCAGGCCCCGCCGTGACGCTTCGATCGAGCGCCGCAGCACCTCCTGCATTTCCGAGCGCTGGTGGAAATCCACCGGCAATCCGCGCACGGAAACCGCCTCCTCAAGACTTTTCGGTCGTTCCTCGCTCATCGGGGTCGGAAATCCAATATGAATGGACTCCGCTTCCCCGGCAAGTCCATCCCCGCCATCGCTTCGAAGATCCCCCCGCTCGAGGGCGGGGCCCTATTCCTCCTTCAGCATCCGCTGCGGATTGTCCCCCGCGAAGGAAAAGGCGAACAGCACCGCCGCGATGGCCGCCGACCCGATGAGCGCCGGGGCGTAGGCGCCCGTCAGCTCGCGCGCCAGCCCGAAGGCGTACGGTCCGAGGGCGCTGCTGATCACCGTCGTCGACATCACCACGCCCGTGATCGCGCCGAGGTGGTCGCGGCCGTAAAAACGCGCGAAGACGTTTCCCATCAGGTTGCCCCAGATGCCGCCGCTGACGCCCCACCCAAGGACGAACAGCGCCAGCATCCAAAGGCCCGTCACCGGTACCAGCAGCAGCGAAATCCACAGCAGCACCGCCGCGAAATTCTCCACCGCGAGAAGGTACTTCACCCGCGTCAGACCGCTGATCCAGCCGGTGAGGAGGTTCGCCGCCACGCCGACAAAGGAGGCGTAGAAGAAAAGCGAGAGGATGAACGGCGTCGAGACCGCCAGCGTCTTGCCGATGTCCACGACGTGAAAGACGTACGCCGTCGTCCCCAGCGCGTGCAGCCCGAAGGTGAAATTATAGATCCAGAAAGACCGCGTCCGCAGCGCTTCCGCACGCGTCATCGGGCGCTTGATGATCAGATCCTGGTTCGTCTCCTCCTTCAGCGGCCCCTTCTGTCCGCCGTCCATTTCGAGGCCGCATTCCTCCGGATTGTCGCGGGCGAAAAGCCAGCCGAGCCCGGCGAAGAACACCACCAGCAGCACCGCCATGAACACCCACGCCCCTTTCCAGCCGAAGCCCTGCACAATCGCGTTCAGCCCCACCGGCCCCGCCGAGAAACAGATCGAGACGGCCGTGCCGCTGATCCCGATGGCCAGTCCCCGCTTCCGGTTGAACCATTTCGCGATCAGGTTCCGCCCCGTCATCGTCACCATCCCCTGCCCCGTGAAGCGCAGAACAAAAAACCCCAGCGTCACCACCGCGAAGCCCGCCGCCGTCGCCGGCAACAGCGCCGCCAGCCCGCGCGACAGTTCCTCCGAGAGGCTCAGGTACAGCAGCGAGCCCGCCAGCGCCAGCGTCGAGCCCACCAGCAGCTTCCGCCCGCCCCAGCGGTCGTACAGCTTCCCCGCCCACGGCAGCAGAAACCCGCTCGCCATCGTCCCGATCAGGTACGCGAGGCTCAGCTGCGAGCGCGACAGCCCCAGCGCCTCCATCAGCGGTTCCGTGAACACCCCCACCCCGATGGTCTGGCCCGGCACGCTCGACAGCACCGCCACCGTCCCCGCGAACAGGATCACCCAGCCATAGAAAATCGGCCACCGCCGCGGCGCGAACGGCACCTCCGCCGCCCACATCCGTTCCCTCCAATGCTCGCGTCCCGCATCCATAAAACCCGCCACCCTGAACCCCGCCCCCGCCCCAGGCAAGCCCGCGCCGTGGCCCATTCGACGTCGAATGGCAGGGGCGGCGGGATTCGAACCCACGACCTACGGTTTAGAAGACCGTTGCTCTATCCAACTGAGCTACGCCCCCGGGAAAGGTCCGCGCGTTCTGCGCTCCATGGCCCACCCTGCGCATCC
>JAAAOD010000260.1 GCA_009908535.1 Verrucomicrobiota bacterium | reverse complement strand
CGCTCGCCCCGGCGAGGGCAACGGTGGGACGGTTCATTGAAAGTGTCGACGAACGTGGTCCATCCCTTCCGAAAGCTTCTCCCAGCTTTTCTCGATTCCCTCGCGCAGAGAATCCCATGCTTCCCCGCTTGTCTCCCGAAGGACCTTCAAGTCGTGCTGGAGCATGGAATGCTTTCCCTCGAGGATTTCCACCTCGCCGCGGAAATCGCCGCGGGCCTCTTCCCGGATGTTCTCCGCCTCCGCCTTCAGCTTTTCAATCTGCCGGCGACTCTTCTCCAGTTGGGCTTCGAGTCGGCTCTCGTGGGTCGATTTATCTTCTGCCATGAACGGGCAAAGTAGCGCTCCGGCTTCGCAAGGGCAAGCGTCGTCTCTCCTTCAACGAAGTCGTCGGCGTTGCCAGAGCAGCAGGAGAACTGCCGCGGTCCCCGCCGGCAAGGCGGCCATCCCCGGTTCCGGTACGGCCGCCCATGCGTCGATCTGCGTCTGGATGGTGTCCGATTCGTTGCCGATATAATTGACGAAGGAGGCGTCCAGCGCCGGATCCCCGACCTCGCTCTCCCCGATGAAACTATTAATGCCAAGAACCGTTACGATGCCCGTTTCACTGCTGTAGAGCAAAGGCGCGCCGGAGTCGCCCACCTGCAAAAAAGCTTCGGAAGAAGTCTCCCCGGAATTGTAGTCCATTTCCAAGGCGTCTACGGTGCCCAGATCGGTGCCAGCCCAATCGCTAAAATCCTCGATGTAACCACTGACCTTATTCGTGCCATAGGCCTGATCCCCTGGTACTGCTACTGTCCGTTCGGTGGAGAGCCCTGTCAGGAAAACGTCGTTGGAAAGGAAAGGATTGGAAGATTCAGAAATGAGCTGGTTGGCAAAAGGAAGCACCGCGATGTTGGCTGGGGCCACGGCATCGACCCGCCCGATCCAGAGGTCGGTCCCGTTGCCGTTCTCGTCGTTGATCCGCAGGGTGTCGGTGGTCAGACTGGTTTCCCAGGGCGTCGCGGAGAGATCGTTGCCCGGATAAAAGGTCAGGGTGCCGCTGGGTTTGTAGTGATTAGCGGAAAGGATCGTGTTCGGCCCGATGAGGGTGGCCCACCTGCCGCTGCTGTCCTGTCCGATGCCGGAGAGATCGAAACTGCTCAAAAAGAACTGGTCGGGATTATCGCTGGTTTCGAAGCGGTAATTGGTGGCTGAACTAAAATTATCGATTTCAATGACGGCGGACAGGGAAAGAGGGACGAGGCAGGAAGCGGGAACAAGGAGGACAGGGGAAACCTTCATTTCTTATGGTTAAAAGCCAAACCCGCGGGGTGTCAAATTGCAGATGAAGCAATCGGGATCTCTAAGTACTTCTTACAACCGGATGACAAAAGTCCGTACTTACTTTAGTCATTCCGGGCAGCCGAGCACAGGGTTTGCGAAGGAAACGCAGAAGATTTACCGGCCACCGCAAAGCAGAAGCGGCCGGTCAGCTGAATTGGTGGCCTCCGATCGGTTTTCCACCTTCATACCTCCATCATGTGAATGCACGAAGGGGAAGAGGAACATCGCGGAGATCGGTCTCGGCGGCGGCGGCGGTTGTCGAGAAGCCCCTTGAGGTGCTGTTGGGAAGGGCGAAGAAACAGGCGAACCCTTCATCGTGCACCTTGGCCGTCACCCCGCAGCGCAGTACCGGCAGGACCGGCTGCTTCCTGAGACCTTCCAAGGATGGCATGCAGCCTGCTTGGCCAGGTTTATGCATGCCGGGAGGATCAAAGCGCTTTTGTTCGATCTGGACGGGGTCCTGTATGTCGGCGACGAACCTATCCCAGGCGCGGGGGAGGCCCTTGAACGCATCGCTGCAGCGGGCCTTCAACGGGCCTTTGTCACCAATACGACGACCCGGCCGGCCCGCGAGGTTTGGGAGAAACTGCAACGATTGGGATTTGCGATTGAGGCAGGGGAGATTTTTACCGCCGTTTCCGCCACCCGGGCCTATCTCAGGGAGCAGGGATGGCAACGGGTTCGCCTGCTGGTGCGGGATTCCATCCTGCCGGAATTCGAGGAATTCACGATCACCGAAAAGGATCCTGAGGCGGTGGTCATCGGCGATATCGGCGCGGCATGGGATTATGCCCTTCTCAACAGCGTATTCCGCAACCTGATGGATGGTGCCTGCTTCGTTGCCATGCACCGTAACAAGTACTGGCAGACGGAGGAGGGCCTGCGCATGGATATCGGGGCCTTTGTCGCGGGACTTGAATTCGTCAGTGGTGTCAAACCGACGATCGTGGGCAAGCCTTCGGCGCCCTTCTTCACCTCCGTGCTGGCGCGCCTTGGCGTCGCTCCGGAGGAGGCTGTCATGATTGGCGATGACATCGAAAGCGATATTGGTGGTGGCAACGCCGCCGGTGTCTGCGGTTACCTCGTCCGCACCGGTAAATTTCGCGAGGACGTACTGGCCGCCTCCGCGGTGCAGCCGGAGGCCGTCGGCCAATCCATCACCGATCTGCCGCGATGGTTGGGGGTGGATGGTGCTCAGGGCGGGACTTGAACCCGCACGACTTACGTCACACGCCCCTCAAGCGTGCGTGTCTACCAATTCCACCACCTGAGCCTTTGGCGAAGACGGAAACCGAAGGGAAGAGGACCGGAGGGGGCAAGGATTTTTTCCGCGAATTTTCCAGCGGCCATGCACTGCCCATGGCACGGGCGTTGCATGCTTGACCTGTCTTGACGAATCTATGGGAATGGCAACTCCGTCCAAACCGACCATGGCCGACGAATCCGATCCGAAACAATCATCCAGGGGGGAAGACCTGGATCTGAGCAGCCTGTCTTCTCTGTCGCTTGGACCCGAATGGGGCAGCGGTGAAAAACCCCGTTCCAAAGCCCCGCGGGAACGCGGCGGTGATCGGGAACGCAGTGGCGGACGGGGTCCCCGACCCCGGGGACAGGAAGGGGGCCGGCGGGGACCGCCCCGGGATCGACGCTCTGAAGGCGGCGGGGTTCCCCGGAAGCGGGAGATTCCCCGCCATTACGATGCTGAGCCCTTCGATCCGGTGGTACACGTGGATTTTTATCCGGAGGAGGAGCCCTTTAAAGTACTGGCCAATGCCATCCGTCACTCCTGCCGGACGTACGAGCTTTTTGAAATCGCCCGGCTTATTCTCGATAAACCGGAGCGTTTCGTCTGTGTCGTGCGCGACCCTGAGCAGAAGGAGGGGGAAACCGCCCGTCTTTTCGCCTCCGTTCCCGATGGCTTGCCTTTCCGCACGGAAGAGGAGGCCCTCAACCACGTTTTCCGTTTCTTTCTTGGTGAATTTTTCGACCTCGAGACGGTCGAGGCGGAACCCCCCTCGGGCTCCTTCCAGATGGTGCACAAATGCGGGATGACAGGGGAAATTATCGGGCCTCCTAATTTTCATCGGTACCAGGCGCTGCTGAAGGAACACCATTCCGCGAAGCTTCCGCGTGTTCCCTTCGACAAGATGGTCGATCGGCTGGAATCCTCCCGCGAAGAAGACGACATTAATGCCTGGCTGGAGCGCATGAAGACGGTCACGCATTACCGCGTCAAAGGGCAGGAGGACATGGTCCTGAAAACGCCGGAGGATGCGCGGCTGTATCTGCTTACCCATTCCAAGGAGAAGCTTGTCCGCCCCGCGTATTCGGCGCGCTTCAGCGGCCGCGTCCTTCCCCGCCTTCCCGAACGCGACCCCATCCGCCTCTCCGTGGAGCATTACCTTGAGCAGCAGAAGCGCTTTCCCCTCGATACGGCGAACCATCTCCGCGGTCGGCTGCGTCGACTCAAATTCGCGGTCTACAAACGCGGTTCCAAGGGCGTCTCCTATGTGTGCTCGGTCAAGCGCCGGTTCCGCCGCCCGGACGAGGTCATGGCGGACAACCTTCAGGAGCTGATTGATTTCATCGAGGCACATCCGAATTTCCCCCTCAAAGATCTGCCCAAGGCTTTCCTTGGAATTCGGGGAGCGGAGGCCCCGGCACCAGCCGCTCCGGCAGAGGGCGAGGGCGAAACCCCTGCGCAAGCGGAAAAACCGGAGCTCAGTGAAGCGGACCGGAAAGCCCTCGCGCAGCTGAAAAACGACCTGCGCTACCTCGTCACCGAGGGCTACGTCACCGAGTACAGCGACGGTCGCCTCTTTGTCCCGCCCGTCCGGCAGGAGGAGATCAACCGGGTCGAAAAGGAAAAACAGGCACCGGCGGATAAAGAGACGAAAACCTCCGAAGAAACTGCGCATACGCCCGAAGAAAAGGCGGATTCAACGCAGGAAAAGAAGGCTGCCCCGGAGGAGAAACCGGAGTCGGAATCCCCGTCGGCGGAGGAAAAAGCGGAAGAGCCGCTGGTTCCCGACCCCGAGGCCACCGCCAAAGGGCCGAAGGAGGAGGAAGGAGCGGATCATCTGCAGCCGGATCCGGAAGCACCGGAAAAGAAGGACGACGAGAATCAAGATGACCCGAAGTCCTGAAGAAGCGCAGCCCATCCAACTGGACGATCGCCAAACGCTGGGAGAGCTGAAGAAGGCCGTGCAGGCCTTTGCCCGGGACCGCGACTGGGAGCGATTCCATTCCCCGAAAAATCTTTCCATGGCCCTTGCCGCGGAGGCGGGGGAGCTCATGGAGCATTTTCTGTGGGCCGATGCCGAGCAGAGCCATGAAACCGCGAAAGGCTCCAGAGAGGTCGCGGACGAATTGGCGGACGTGGTGATCTACGCGATTGAGTTTGCCAATATCACCGGGCTCGATCTTGCCGACGCCATCAAGGCGAAAATGGAACAGAACGGACGGAAGTATCCGGTCGAGAAAGCCCGCGGCAACGCGCGCAAGTACACCGAGCTATGACCCGGGCAGGGCTTTCATGCCTGCGTAGAGTCCGATCGCCCCGATCAGCGTCAAGGTTCCCCCGGTAAGCAAACCGCCGGCGGAAAAAGCCGACATGATGGTAAGGATAGTGCCGCCGAGAATGGCGAGGACCGAGGCGACGAGAAGGGCTCGAAGGGTGTTGGTCATGACAAAAATCCACCTTGGGGAGCCGCTCCTCAGCGGTCGAACCATTTATAGCCGAGAAGGCGACCCCACCCGTAGAAGAAGAGGGAGTACCACCACGCGCTTTGACGGCGAAGGAACCAGCGCTGGTCTTTCCTGGCAAGGACATGCCACGTGGTGAGACGGTCCAGCCGCCGGTTCAGCATTTCTCGGCGTCCGTAGTGATCTTTCAAGGACGAAAGCCGGAGTTCCCTTTCCCGGTCGATAAGGGACATGAGGTAGAAGCGGCGACCGCTCTCCGATACGCAGAAGAGGGAGACGAGGACCAGGGCCTCGCAACCAAGGAGAAGGCCGAGGTGCGCCGCCCGTTCGGGAAGGGAAGGGTCCGGCCCCGTCAACCAGAGCCCGATCAGAAAGAGGACGCCAAAGCCGGCGGCGGCGGAACGGGTGAATACGCCCTGTCCCGGTTTCTCCCGCAGTGCGGGGCGCAATCCGAGTTGCAGCCGCGTACCGGCGGCGACAAAGGCCGGATAGAGCAGAAGGACGGCAGGCACGGAAAGAAGATCGTTCATCTCGTTCAACCGCGGGGATCCTGAAGGCCGCAACTCCGGCGGAGAAAACGGATCACATGAAGGGTGCGCCGCCCGCGTTCATCCAGCCAGAGGCGTCCTTCCGGGTCGAGGCGGACGAAGCGCTCGTGGAAGAGGTTCTCCACGCTCTCGTTGACGAGGCGCTCCTCCGGCAGGGCCGCCTCCATTTCCTCCCGGGAAAGCCCCTCCGTCCCTTTCCTTGCCGCAAGCAGGGTCAGCAGCATCGTGGGGGAAGCCGCCTGCGCAGCCGGATACCAGCAGAGATAGGCAAGACCGAGGGAGACGGCGGCGATGGCGGAAAAGGCGGTTTGGGAGAGGTCTATTCCGCCCCACAACAGCCCCGTGCCGACGGTCACGGCGAGGGGGGCGGCGACCATCACCATGGCGAGGGCCCGCAAATCATCGGAAGGCCGGTGCAGGCGCCACCAGACGACATGAACGGCCAAGGCGGCGATAAAGATTCCCGCTGCGAGGAAGAGGCTTGCCCAGGTCATGGATCAGGTGCCCTCCATGGCGAGCGGTTTCGCCTGCGGTTCCATTTCGGTAAGCGGGTGACCGAAGGCAATTTTTGGATACACGTTTCCAAGGGGATCCATCATGACCTGCAGCAGGGCCGGTTCTTCCGGTTTTGCGAAAAGAAAAGCGAGGGCCTCCGGAATGGATTGTGGTTGGTCGATGGTGCGGGAAGCGATTCCGTAAGCGGCCGCGACCGCAGTGAAATCCGGTGCATTGTAACCCCACATGGTGGAGCGGTAGCGCTCGTGGAAATAACTTTGCTGAAACTGCCGCACCATGCCGTGGCATTGGTTGTTGAAAAGAACGATCTTAACGGGGAGGCGGTTGCGCACCACCGTCTGCAGTTCCTGCAGATTGAGTTGAAAGCCGCCGTCGCCGGCAATGAGGACGACCGGCTTTTCCGCCGTGGCCATGCTCGCTCCGATCGCGGCGGGAAGACCGTATCCCATTGCCCCCATGCCCCCGCTGGTCAGAAAGCGCTGGTTTTCCCCGAATTCAAGGCATTGCGCCGCCCACATCTGGTGCTGGCCGACATCCGCCAGCCATGCCGTGGCCGGTTTCGCGCCCGGATGGCGCGACAGGTCCTGCAGGAACGCGCAGGGATTGATGCCGTGCTGGCTGAGGTATTCGGTTGCCGGCGGCCATGCCCGGCGGCGCTCGCGGAGTTCCTCGAACCACGGACGTAGTTGGCTTTCCGCTACGGAAAATCCCGAATCCGTCACCGCTTCGGCGAAGGAGCGGACGTGACCCTCGATCCAGTGGCAACCGGGAACGCGGTTGTTGACTTCGGCGCCGTCGATGTCGACATGGAAGATCGTCTTGTCCTTGCGGAAGCTTTCGGTGTCCGCCCCGGTCTGACGGATGTCGAGACGGCTGCCGACGACGAGGAGCCAGTCGGCCCGACCGATGGCGTAGTTCGCCCAGCGGTTGCCGTAGGAACCGTGAAAGCCCACGCGCAAGGAATGTCCGGCGGGGAGCAGGTCGCAACCGAGAAGGGAACCGACCACGGGCAGGTTGAGCTGTTCGATCATGCGGCGGACCTGACGTCGGTTCGCGGTATGGGCTGCGCCACTACCGGCGATCACGAGCGGCCGCCCGGCCGCGGTCAGGGAATGGAAAAACTCCGCAGGCAGGGCCGTCCCGAGTTCCGGGGCGGCGAGGGCGGGCGTGACGACATTCTCCGGTTTGGGCGGATCCTCCAGGACGGTGTTCTGCACATCCATGGGAATGTCGAGAAGGACCGGACCGGGACGGTCTGCGACGGCGAGGGCGAAGGCCTCGGCAAGCAGCGTCGGCAGCTCCTCCGCGTCGGGCACCAGCCAGGCGCCCTTGGTTACGGGAGCGGCCATGGTGACAATGTCGGTTTCCTGGAACCCGAGCTGGCGGACGGCCTTTTCCCCTTTCAATTCATGCCGATTCACCTGCCCGGTAATGAATACGGCCGCAACGGAATCAAAGTAGCAGGAGCCGATCCCGGTGAGAAGGTTGGTGGCCCCGGGACCGCTCGTGGCCATGGCGACGGCCGGACGCCCGCGCATCCGGCCATGGGCGTCGGCGGCGAAGGCGGCGGCCTGTTCGTGATGAACGCTGACGATCCGCAGGGAGCCGCGCCGGTGCAGGCTGTCGAGCATATGCGTGATCATACCGCCCACGACCTCGTAGACGCGGTCCACCCCCTGCGCCTCCAGGAACGCGGCGATATAATCCGATGCCTTCACCTTCGCCATGCAAAGTCACCTTGGGGGAACCCCCGCTCAGGGCAATACCAGATCCCGCTGCTGCCGGTGGTTCTGCTCGTGCAGGAAAAGGAAATTCGTCGCCGCCATTGATTCGGTGACCTCCGTCACGGGGGCGGCCGTGCCTTCCGCGATGGCAAAGGCCGTGTAACCAAGATCCTTGCACAGGGCGATGATATCATTGGGATGGTAGCCGAACTTCGCACTCCACTTGCGCAGCATCTCCGAAAAGATGACGGGCTTGTCCTCCGCGATCAATTTCCGGGCCCCCTTGAAGGCGAACAGCTCCGCGCCTTCGATGTCGCATTTGATCAGGCGGACGGGGCGCGGAAGCTCGTGGCGAATTCCATCCAGGGTTTTCAAAGGAACTTCGATTTTTCCAACTTCGGCGCCCCCGAGGATATCGGCTTCACTGGCTGCGACGGAAACCTGCGGATGGATGTGGAAGGTGGCGGTTTTCTCCGTATCGGAAAGGCCGTGGCGGTGAAGGACCAATCCGTCGCATGCGTTCAAGGCGCGGTTGGCGGCAAAGCTCTCCGCCGTTGCCGGAACCGGTTCGAAGGCATGGAGGGAGAGGTGCGGATACAACCGCTGCAGCCCGATGCTGTAGAAGCCGATATTGGCTCCGATATCGAGGACGACGGGATTCCGCTCCCGGAAGGAACCGGCCAGCAGATCGAGGAGGGCGAATTCCGTTTTCTCGTAGGCGCCGAAATTCAGTGCCTCCACGGGGGCGGAGCGCATCTCCGCTTCTGGAAAGCTCAGGCGCAGGGGAGGGTAATCCCATTCCGCGACCACGCGGCCACGTTCGAGATGAAGGGCCTTCAGGTCGGTCTGCCGCAAAAAGCGGGCGTACTCGTGCAGGACCTGATGATGGGCGTACATCTTTTCGATGTAGGCCGTCTTGTCCATTTCGCCGTGGCGATAGGCATGAAGAATTTTCTGCAGACTCATAGGCGATTAACGATAGCTTTGCAACGTCCGCCGGAAGCCATCTTCCGGAGAGACGCGGGGATCCCATCCGAGCGACGCGAGGTCACGGGTATCGGGGATACGGTCCGGAGCGGGACTTTCCGTTCGCGCCGGGTCGGGCCGCACGTGGACGGAAAGGGGTCCGCCGGGGGCAAGGCGCGCGAGCAGCTGCGCCAGCTCGCTGATTTGCAGGACGCCGGCGGCGTTCCCGACATCCGCGGTCATTCCGGGAGAACCTTTGAGCAGCAGGAGGAGGATCCCGGCCACCGTGTCGGCGATGTAGGCAAAGGAGCGGCGGCCGGTGCCTTCGCTCTTGAGGTGCAGTGCTTCCCCGCGGAGGGCATTGCGGACAAGCTCGGCGAAGACGCGGTCATCCCCGTCGAGGTCCATTCCGGGTCCGTAAGTGTGGAAGATTCGGGCGATACGGACCGGGAGGGAGCGTGTGCGCGCGTAGTGAAAAAACAGGGCCTCACCAGAGCGCTTGGCAAGCGGGTAGAGGTTGCGCGGGCTTTGCGGGGGTGCCTCCCCGTAAACCTCGCTGCTGCTGAAAAAGAGCGCGGCCCGCAGCGTTGCCGGGTCGGCCTGCCCGAGAAGGTCCGCGCTCAAGAGGGTGTTGGCGCAAAAGAGGCCGGCCGGATCGGCCGCGCAGGCTTTGGGGGTGGCCGGACTGGCGGCATGGAGGAGGAAATCTGCGGTTGCGGCAATTCCGGCCGGCAGCCTTCCGTTATTGAGCTGATGAAGGCAGTGTCCCCTTCCGCGGGTCTCCTCCAGCCATGGAAAGCGCCTCCGGATCGTATCGGCTTTCCGTCCGACCAGCCGCAACCGGAGCCCGAGCCCGCCTTCGAGGTTGAGCCAGCCAAGGAAGTGACAGAGCCAAGAGGGGATCATGCCGGTGGCGCCCGTAATGACCCATTCGCTACGCTGGAGGGCTCCGACGGGAACGCGCTCCGCGAGCGCGGCGAAATCCTCCGCGTAGACGGCGGGGAGTGCCTGCGCGACCGGATTGCTCATCCGTCGGCTTCC
The DNA here is from genome assembly GCA_009908535.1 of Verrucomicrobiota bacterium. GTDB lineage: Bacteria > Verrucomicrobiota > Verrucomicrobiia > Opitutales > Oceanipulchritudinaceae > Oceanipulchritudo. The sequence goes on along the minus strand of JAAAOD010000260.1, from coordinate 1,585 downwards.
GCGGGATCCGCCCCTGTTGCATCGAATCCGTGACGCTCTGCGACGATATAGAGCATGCGATTCTTTCCCTGGTCGTAGACGCGCGAGAGATAGGTCCCGATCAGGCCGAGGAAAAAGGACTGCATGCCGATGCCGAAGAGAATGAGAAGGACCAGGGTCGAGATGCCCGGCGGGGGCAGCGTGGCAAAGTCGGGCCGGAGAAAATAGATCCCGAGGTAGGCGAGGGCGAGAAGGAGCGAGCCGACCGTGATGGTGAGGCCGAAGTAGGTCGCCAGTTGCAGCGGCTTGGCGGAAAAGCAGATGATGGCGTTGAGGGCGTAGCGGATACAGAAGATCAGGCCTGCGGAGGATTCCCCTTCTGCCCGCGGGGCCCGGTCATAGGGGATGAATTCGCGCCGGAAGCCGACCCAGTTGACGAGCCCGCGCAGGTAGCGGTCCGGTTCGCGCAGCCGGCGCAGGGCCTCCACGACCTTGCGGTCGAGGAGACGGTATTCCGTCGCTCCGGGCGTGATCCGGGTCTCGCTGAGATGATAGATCAGCCAGTAGGAAAGTTTCGCCCCGAGGCTTTTGAGCCAGTTGCCGTCGTTGCGCTCGCGCACGACCCCGTTGACGATCTCCGCGCCGGCTTCCCACTGTTTCACCATTTCGGGAATGTATGCAGGCGGATCCTGCAGATCGGAGAGGAGGGTGACGACGGCATCGCCCCCGGCGTGGTCGAGGCCGGCGGTGATAGAGGCGTCAAAGCCGAAGTTGCGCGAGTAGCGCAGGTATTTCCAGCGTTCATCCTTTGCCGTAAGCGCAAGGGCCGTTTCCCGGGTACGGTCCTCGCTGCAGTTATCGAGAATGAGGACCTCGTAGTCGTAGGCGGGCAGCTTTTCCGCGAAGATCGCCGTCACGCGCTCATAGAGGCGCGGAAGGTTGGATTCCTCGTTATAGGCGGGGGCGATGATGCTGATTCGCTTGCGCATGAGAAAATCACTACCAGACCTTCCACGGGGCACGGCCGCTGTCCCACAGTTCGTTCAGCAACTGAGATTCGCGGTAGGTATCCATGGATTGCCACCATCCCTCATGGCGGTAGGCGTGCAACCTGCCGTCGGCGGCCATTGCGGTGAGCGGTTCCTGCTCGAAGACCGGATTGGGCGAGCCTTCGAGATAGGAAAAAAGCTCCCGCGAGCAGACCATGAATCCGCCGTTGACGAAGGTCTCCTCCAGTTGCGGCTTTTCGGCGAAGCGGGCCACCGCGCCGCTTTTGTCCAGCTCGAGAGAGCCGAAGCGGCTGCCGGGATGAACGGCCGTGAGGGTGCAGGTCGCCCCGGTTTGTCGGTGTTCCGCGATGCTGGCGTTGAGATCGATATCCGAAAGGCCGTCCCCGTAGGTAAGGAGAAAGGTCCCGTCGCCCTCCACATAGCTGCGCACGCGCCGGATGCGTTCGCCGGTCATGCTGTCCGCCCCGGTCTCGGCGAGGGTCACCGTCCAGTCCTCCTCGGCATGGGAATTGTGATAGCGCACATCCGGCGCCTTGCCCAGCTTCAGGGTTACATCGCAGGTGTTCCAGAGGTAGTTCTTGAAGTAGTCCTTGATC
>JAAAOD010000074.1 GCA_009908535.1 Verrucomicrobiota bacterium | reverse complement strand
CGGCGGGAGGAGGAAAGGGACAAAGTTCCCCATGGACCCGCACCCGGAATGCACCGTCGTCTGCCCGACCTGCCATGAAGCCTTCACTGTTGCGGGGCCGGCTCCGGACGAGTTGCCGGTGAGCTGGGACTATGACTGCGAGGTCTGCTGCCGTCCCATGTGGCTCGATTTCCATGAGGAGGACGGCGAAGTTCACGCCCAGGCACGGGAAGCGGATTGAAGCGGCCGCTTTGACATGGCGGGAAGCCCCGGTTATTTGAAAATATGAAAACCCCGATTCCTGCAATCTCCCCGCTGTGCCTTCTGGCTCCTGCCCTCCTCTCCGGACAGGATCCTTACCCGGAGCCCATCCCTTATGAAGGAGAGGTTGTCATGGTGGAGGAAGTGGCGACGATTCCCGATTCCACGTCCGGCAATCCGCCGCGCATGAGCGTGGTCACGACGGATCCGGCGGGTCGTCTCTTCGTCAACGACCAGCGCGGACCGCTGTACCTCGTACGACCGGATTCGGGAAACGTGGAGCTTTATCTCGATCTGCGATCCTATCCCGAGCTCGATATTGTCGCCACCTGGGAAGCCGGCTTTCAAAGTTTCGCCTTTCATCCCGACTTTGCGGATCCCGGAAAAGCGGGTTACGGCCGCTTCTACACCATTCACAGCTGCGGAAACACGGACCCCTCGCCGGACTTTTCGACTGCGCTGGATACAGGCTTCGACACCCTCCTCCTCGAATGGCGGACGGACGACCCCGACCGTTCCACGTTTGTTCCCGCCGACGGGGAGCAACCGTACCGCGAAGTCCTTCGCATCCGCCAGCCCTATGGCAACCACAACGCCGGGCTGATCGCCTTCCGCACCGTCGCACGACCTGGAGATCCCGCTTACGGTCTTCTCTATGCCGCCATCGGGGACGGCGGCTCCGGCGGGGATCCGCAGGAAAACGCGGAAGATCCGGGGAATCCTTTCGGGGCCATCCTCCGCATCGATCCGCTCGGAAACGACAGCCCCAACGGGCAGTACGGCATCCCCCCGGAGAACGCCCTTGCTGCCGACGGCGATGCGCAGACACTCGGGGAAATCTACGCCTACGGACTCCGCAACCCGCAGCGGTTCGCATGGGATCTTGTCACCGGAAATGGCTACATCGCCGACATCGGCCAGAACTCGGTCGAAGAAATCAACCTTCTTGCCAATGGCGCGCACTACGGGTGGGATCTGCGCGAAGGCCGCTTCGCCTATGAAGGTGGCACAAGCCCCGTGGAGCTGACCGATCCGATCGCCGCCTACGACCACTCCAACACCTTTGCCGCCCCTCCCGTCAACCGGAGCAGCCGCGCGGTCACCACCGGTGAAGTCGCGCGCGGAACCCTTCTCCCGTCCCTTGAGGGCCACCTCCTTCTCGCCGATTTCCCCGCCGGCATCCTCTTCGCCCTCGATCTCGAATCCGGATCCCTTGACGGAAGTCAGACGGGGTTGCGGGAGATCCGCCTGCGCAAGGAAGGAGGTGCGCCCGTCCGATTTCTTGATCTGATCAACGCTTCCCGCAGTGATCGCGGCCTCGGGACGACCTCGCGTACAGACCTGCGCTTCAGCATCGGCACCCCGGGACAGATCTACCTCAGCAACAAGCAGGACGGCGTTCTCCGCCGGATCGTGCCAGAGGCCGATGCGGAAATCTCGCTCGCCCCTTCGGAGCAGACTCCCGTTTCCGTGCAGTTTGAGGGCATCCTTCAGCGCTCAACGGATCTTGAAAGCTGGACCACCCTCATTCCACAGCCGCAGAGCCCTTATGAAGTCAATTCCATGGAAACGCCGCTTTTTCTTCGCTCAGTGGAGAAATAAGGTAGCGGCGCCAGAGCAAGCCGCCGTGCAGCGGACTTCGCTCGCTTAGATGGCCACCGTCTCAAGGCTCGACATGCGCTCGCGCACGGTGTCGGCAAGGGGTGTGCTGAGGTAGCGTTCGCTTGGGCTGGCAGCCAGAACGACAATCATTTTGCCACTGTTCTCCGGGCGCTTCGCCACTTCCACGGCCGCCCAGATCGTCGCCCCGCTGGAAATCCCCAGAGGAAGCCCGTCACTGAGGGATGCCGCGCGGGCCGTCTCGAAGGCATCCTCGTTGGTAACCGTGACGACCTCATCGATGATATCAACGTTGAGATTCTTCGGAATGAAACCGGCCCCGATTCCCTGGATCTTGTGCGGCCCGGGATTTCCCCCGCTGATCACCGGGCTCGCCGCCGGCTCGATGGCGATCGATTGCATGCCCGGCTTGCGTTCCTTCAAAACCTCACTGACCCCGGTGATCGTGCCGCCGGTGCCGACTCCGGCCATGAAAATGTCAATCTTCCCCTCGGTCGCCTCCCAGATCTCCTCCGCCGTCGTGCGCCGGTGGATTTCCGGATTCGCCGGGTTGTCAAACTGGCCCGGCATGTAGGCGTCGTCCCCGTGCTCCTCCATCAGCTCCTTCGCCTTCGCGATCGCTCCCGGCATCCCCTTCGGTCCCGGCGTCAGAACAAGCTCCGCGCCGAGCAGTCCTAACAACACCCGCCGCTCCATCGACATCGTCTCCGGCATTGTCAGGAGGCAGCGGTATCCCTTCGCACGGCAGACAAAAGCCAAGCCAATGCCTGTGTTGCCGCTCGTCGGCTCGATGACCACCCCGCCCGGCTTCAGGCGGCCTTCCGCCTCCCCCGCTTCCAGCATCGACTTCGCGATTCGGTCCTTCACGCTCGAAAGCGGATTGTACCACTCGCACTTCACGTACACGTCCGCCACCGCGCCTTCCGCGGCCGCGTTCAGTTTCACCAGGGGTGTCCCCCCGATCGTGTCCACTACCGATCCTGCCAGTGCTTTCATTGTTTCCTCTTCCTTAGTAACTTGGGTCCATTAGGTCAGAAACCTATTAATCGAAGATAAGCCCGGTTCTTGTCAAGCTCCGGGGATGGAAAAGGCTCAGCGCCGACGGGGCCCATAGCTGCGGATGGGGGCGTTGCGATTGGCGGAGGCGTTCCGCAAGCGGTAGATAATGCGCGCCTTGTCGATATCCTTGGGGGTCATTTCCATTTTCACGGTATCCCCGACGGTGATCTTGATAAAGTGCTTGCGCAATTTTCCGGAGATGTGAGCGAGGACCTGGTGGCCATTCTTTAATTCGACGCGGAACATGGTTCCAGGGAGGACGGCAGCGACTTTGCCTTCGACTTCAACGACTTCGGATTCGGACATATAGGCGGTTTGGCGAGTTGACTTGGTACGGGAGGGGATGGAGAAAAAGGGAATCATGAGGCGGCGGGAAAATTCGGAAGTCAAGAAGGAAAGCGGTGGGGAGGCGGATTGCCCGTTTCCGAAACTGCATCCTTCGGAACTTCGGCGAGACGGGGAGTATTTCATGTCCCTTGCCTTCAACGAGGCCCGCAAGGCATGGGCGAAGGACGAGGTGCCGGTGGGCGCGGTCGTGGTCATCGAGGGACAGGTTGTGGCGCGTGCGCACAATCAGGTGGAGGGCCTGGGCGATCCGACCGCGCACGCGGAGATGCTGGCGATCACGCAGGCGAGCGCGGCCATCGGGGACTGGCGCCTGAACGCGGCGAGCCTTTATGTGACGAAAGAACCCTGCCCGATGTGCGCGGGTGCGAGCATCATGTCCCGCCTTGGGGAAGTGATTTTCGCGGCTGCGGATCCGAAGATGGGCTGCCTTGGGGGAGCCCTTGCGGTCCAGGACCTTCCCGGGCTGAATCATCGTGTCGTGGTGCGGGGAGGGGTTCTTGCGGAGCCGTGCAGCCAGCTCCTGCAGGCGTATTTCCGTGGAAAACGGAGCGCTGGTTGACGACAACAGCGAGGCCGGATAATTTGCTTCTTACCATCAAAATCAGATAAAACCATGGCATACGCATTACCAGAATTAGATTACGCGTACGACGCGCTTGAGCCGCACATCGACGCCCGCACGATGGAGATCCATCACACCAAGCACCACAACACGTACGTGACGAAACTGAACGACGCCGTCAGCGGCGGCGGCGTGGAGGCGCCCGAGAGCGTGTTTGATCTTCTGCCGAAGATTGGCGGTCTTCCGGACTCCGTGCAGACAGCGGTGCGCAACAACGGAGGTGGGCATGCCAACCACAGCATGTTCTGGAAACTTCTCTCCCCTGATGGCGGCGGAGAACCGACCGGCTCGGTAGGTGACAGGATCAAGGCAACCTTCGGCGGTTTCGAGGAATTCAAGAAAGAGTTCGCGAGCGCGGCGGCCGGCCGCTTCGGGTCGGGCTGGGCATGGCTCATCGCCTACCCCGACGGCAGTCTCAAGGTCGCGAGCACGCCCAATCAGGACAACCCGCTCATGGGGGAAGCCTTTGGATATTGCGGCGGAACTCCGGTCCTCGGGCTCGATGTCTGGGAACATGCCTACTACCTGAACTATCAAAACCGCCGACCCGACTACATCTCCGCTTTCTGGAACGTGGTAAACTGGGCGCAAGTCGAGGATTACTACCGGAAAGTCCTTTCCTGAGTTACGGTTTTTCCGGATTTCAGCACACCCGGTCCTCCTCTGCGGAGGCCGGGTTTTTTTTGGGTCCGGACCGCGCTATTAAAAAAGCTAACCTGAAGCGAATCCCCTCATAAGCTGGTATTCAGATTTCTCCGCAGACTTGGCGGATAGGGCAAATTTGCTAGATTTCAGTAAAGAAAAGAAGAGGCGCATGGAGGCAGGTCGGTGACAATGCCGGGTATAGACCTGGTGGGGCAGAGGGATGGCATCATAGCAAAAGGTTCGGCCAGCGGACGGCTTGATTGCCTTGGCGGAATTGCCGGTTTTGGCGGTTGCCTGGTCCTGACGACGCCACTGCGGGAGGTTGTGGAAGTTACGATCACGCCGACGCCGGAGCGGAGCTTCGAAGTATGGTCCGAAAATGAGTGGATCGGCGGCTATGACGCTCACCAGACTCCGGCCCTGCTGGAGAACCAGATATCCGACCAGGCCCTCGTCCGCTTGCTTCGGGAAGACCGCAAATCGGATATTTTCACGACACAGATGTGCTGCCTGAAAGTAATGCTTCGGGCGAGCCGGCATCGCCTCCGGGAAGGGTTGCGGGTGCATATCCGCTCCAACCTGCCCGAGAAATCCGGATTCTCCTTCATTCCGGCGCTGCAGATCGCCAGCCTGAAGGCCTATGGCACCTTCTTCAGGCATGAATTCAGGAGAACCGAGATCGCGCACTGGAGCCACGTCATCGAGGATCTGAACCTCGAAGCGAACGGATCGCTCTCCGATCATCTATCCTGCGCGTTCGGCGAGAGGGGATTCCTCCTTCCCATCCTCTGTCGCCCCGACCATCTCCTGCCCCCGGTCGAACTGCCACCGGAGCTGGCTTTTTGCGCGGTCTCGAGCGGACTCCCCTACGAATCCAACAATCCCTCCTATGTGCGCTTCCGTACCGCCAGTTTCATGGGGAAGTTCCTCTTTGAGCGCGCGCTGGACCATTCTTTTGTTTACGGCACGCAGATTGCGTTCGCCTACCTGACCCACGATGCCTTCGCCCACCTTCCTCTCGAGATGGAAGGCGGAGAGTTTCCGGGTGGAGAGGAAGATCTCAACGACCCGTATTCGAAAATTCATGACGGGACGACGTACCAGGTCCGCGACAGCCTGCGCTTCCCCATTCTCGAGAATCGCCGCAGTGAGCGTTTCCTGGAGTTGCTCATCGAGGAAAAGTCCAGCGAGCACCTCGCCCCCGCGCTCGGGCAGATCCTCCGCCAATCGCAACAGGACATGGAAGCCCTCCGTTTACCCCACCCGCGCGCGCTGGAAATTGTGCGGTTCCTCGAACAACAGGGAACCGCTCTCGGTATCCATGGCGCGCGCGTAAGCTGCCACGGTTCGACGGGCCCGGTGGTCGCCCTTGTCCAGCGCAGCTCTCTCCCCGCGATCGAGGAGGCCTGCCACGCGCAGTTTCCCGATTCCCATTGGATCGTCACCGTGTAGTGGAAAAAACGCACACGGGGGGCTCCCAAAAAAAAGCGCCCCCGGCCGGAGCCGGGAGCGCTGAAAGAATGGTGGATGAATCGGCGAAGCCGGGCGTTACATCATGCCGCCCATGCCGCCCATGCCGCCCATGCCACCCATGTCGCCGCCACCGGCGCCGGCAGAATCGCTCTTTTCTTCCGGCAGATCGGTGACGAGAGCTTCGGTAGTAAGAAGCAGACCGGCAACAGAAGCAGCATACTGCAGGGCGCTTCGGGTGACCTTGGCCGGATCAACAACCCCTGCCTTGACGAGATCCTCGTATTTTTCCGTCGCTACATTATAGCCTTCGTTCCCCTTCAGCTTACTGACTTCCTGAACAACAAGGCTGCCTTCGACACCCGCGTTGATGCAGAGTTGGCGAAGCGGGTAGTCGAGGGATTTCAGGACAATACTGCGGCCGACGTCTTCGTCGCCTTCCAGCTTGAGATCCCGCAGATTCTTGAGGACCCGGATGTAGGCGGTACCACCACCGGCGACAATACCTTCCTCGACGGCGGCGCGGGTCGCATGGAGAGCGTCCTCGACGCGGGCCTTCTTTTCCTTCATTTCCGGCTCGGTGGCGGCGCCGACATTGATGACGGCCACCCCGCCGGCGAGCTTGGCAAGGCGCTCCTGCAGCTTTTCGCGGTCGTAGTCCGAAGTGGTTTCCTCGATCTGACGGCGGATCTGCTTGACGCGGCCCTGGATGTCCTGGGCGCTGCCGGCGCCTTCCACGATCGTGGTGTTTTCCTTGTCGATGGTGACGCGCTTGGCACGGCCGAGGTCGCTCAGTTCGAGATTCTCGAGCTTGATGCCCAGATCCTCGGTGATACAGCGCCCGCCGGTGAGAACGGCGATGTCCTCGAGCATGGCCTTGCGGCGGTCGCCGAAGCCGGGCGCCTTCACGGCGCAGATATTGAGCATGCCGCGGAGCTTGTTCACCACGAGGGTGGCGAGGGCTTCGCCTTCCACGTCCTCAGCGATGATGAGGAAGGGCTTACCGCTCTGGGCAACTTTCTGCAGCAGCGGCAGAAGATCGTTCAAATTGGAAATCTTCTTCTCGTGAATGAGAATGTAGGCGTCCTCGAGAACGGCTTCCATCGCCTCTTGGTCGGTGGCGAAGTAGGGGCTGAGGTAGCCCTTGTCGAACTGCATCCCTTCAACCACGTCGAGGGTGGTTTCGATGCCCTTGGCTTCCTCGACGGTGATGGTCCCATCTTTGCCAACCTTGTCCATAGCGTCGGCGATGATCGACCCGATTTCTTCTTCCCAATTGGCGGAAACCGTGGCCACATTCTTCACCGCCTCACGGTCGGTGACGGAGATGCTCAGGTCGTTGATGGCCTTGACGGCGGAATCAACGGCTTTGTCGATCCCACGCTTGAGATAGACGGGGTTGGCTCCGGAGGAGACGTTTTTCAGGCCTTCCCGGAAGATCGCCTCGGCAAGGACCGTCGCGGTGGTGGTGCCGTCCCCGGCGTTGTCGCTGGTCTTGGTGGCGACTTCCTTCACCATCTGGACACCCATGTTTTCATAGGGGTCCTTGAGTTCGATTTCCTTGGCGACGGAAACCCCGTCCTTGGTGACCGTGGGGCTACCGAACTTTTTGTCGATAACCACATTCCGACCCTTGGGGCCGAGCGTTACTTTGACGGCGCGGGCGAGTTGCTCAACTCCGGAAAGGAGCTTCTTGCGCGCGTCTTCGTCGAATCGAATTTGTTTAGCCATGATATTCTAGTTTCGTGGGTTGTTACGTTTGGTGAACCTGCCGATGCGCGATCAGCCGTTGACGATGGCAAGGATGTCATCCTCGCGGAGGATGGTGTATTCCTCATCCTCATACTTGACCTGCGTGCCGCCGTATTTGCTGATGATCACGCGATCACCGACTTTGACGGAGAACTCGTAGGTCTCGCCTTCCTTGCGGCCATTCCCGAGGGCAAGAACTTCCGCCGTGGTGGGCTTCTCCTTTGCTGAATCGGGGATGATGATCCCGCCTTTGACTTCTTCCTCCACTTCGATCGGCTTCACCAGAACCCGATCCCCGAGAGGGGTGATATTAACCTTGTTGTCTGCCATGGTTGTGTACGTTGATTGTTTAAGGTTTGGTTATTGAAAAGAGAGATTTCCTACTTCTTGTTTTCGTCGACGTCCTCCACCTCGGCGTCGACGACGTTGTCCTCTCCGCTTTGGGTGGATTCTGCGGAAGCTGAGCCAGCATCCTCCGGAGACGGCTCCGGACCCGCCCCGCCCTGTGGCTGCTGCTCCTGGGCCTCGCCCTGGTAGAGCTTCGTCATGATCTGCTGCAGCTCGGTATTGTTATTGATCTTCTCAAGGGCGGCTTTGACCTCGCCAAGGTCTTCAGACTCCAGGGCTTTCTTCCCCTCGTCGACGATGCCCTGCACGGTCGCTTTCTCCGCGTCGGAGAGCTTGTCACCGCTTTCATTAAGGAGTTTTTCAGTACTGAAGACGACGGTATCAAGCTGATTGCGGTTTTCGGCAAGTTCCTTGGCCTGCTTGTCGGACTCCGCGTTTTTCTCCGCGTCCTCTTTCATCTTGTTGACCTCGTCCTCGCTGAGCCCGGATGCATTGGTAATGGAAATTTTCTGCTCCTTGCCGGTTCCCTTATCGACGGCGGAGACGTGAAGGATGCCGTTGGCGTCGATATCAAAAGTGACTTCAATCTGAGGCGTGCCGCGCGGGGCGGGGGGAATGCCATCAAGACGGAAATTGCCGAGAAGTTTGTTGTCCTTGGCCATGGGCCGTTCGCCCTGGAGCACTTTCACATCCACCGCCGTCTGCTGGTCGGCGTAAGTTGAGAAAATCTGGGATTTCTTGGTCGGGATGGTGCTGTTACGCTCAATCATGGGGGTGGCCACGCCGCCGGCGGTTTCGATCGCCAGCGTCAGCGGAGTCACGTCGAGGAGGAGAACGTCCTTCACATCACCGGCGAGGACGGCCCCCTGGATGGCGGCGCCGATGGCGACGACCTCGTCCGGGTTCACTCCCTTGTTTGGTTCCTTTCCGGCGAGTTTACGGGCGGTTTCGACCACCTTGGGCATCCGGGTCATCCCACCGACGAGAACGAGATTGCCAATATCCCCGGCTTGAAGCCCGGCGTCCTCGAGACAACTCTTAAAGGGGCCAACCGTGCGTTCGAAAAGTTGGTCGGTGATCTGTTCCACCTTGCTGCGGGTCAGTTGCACATTGAGGTGCTTGGGCCCGGTGGCATCTGCCGTGATAAAGGGCAGATTGATATCGGTGGACTGGGAGGAACTAAGCGCGATCTTGGCCTTTTCGGCCTCCTCCTTCAACCGCTGCAGGGCCATCTTGTCCTGCGAGAGATCGATTCCGTTTTCCTTTTGGAAGTCCTCCACGAGATGCTTGATGATGGCATCGTCCCAATTGTCACCGCCGAGGTGGGTGTCCCCATGGGTGGCCTTGACCTCGAAAACACCGTCCCCGATCTCAAGGATGGAGATGTCGTAGGTTCCCCCGCCAAGGTCATAAACCGCGATCGTTTCCTCGGACTTTTTATCGAGGCCGTAGGCAAGGGAAGCCGCGGTTGGTTCGTTGATGATCCGAAGAACTTCAAGGCCGGCGATTGTTCCGGCATCCTTGGTGGCCTGTCGTTGCGAGTCGTTGAAGTAGGCGGGAACCGTGATAACCGCCTGCGTGACCGGTTCTCCCAGATAGGCTTCCGCATCGGATTTCAGTTTCGCGAGAACCATGGAACTGACCTGTTCCGGCGGAAGGGATTTCTCCTCGCCCCCTTCAGAAACCCTGATCCAGGCGTCGCCGTTCTTGCCTTCGGAAATTTCAAAGGGAAGGCCTTTGGCTTCCTCCTGGACCTCCGCCAGCTTGCGCCCGATGAGACGCTTCGCCGAAAAAATGGTGTTCTGCGGATTGGTCACCGCCTGCCGCTTCGCGGCTTGACCGACGAGGCGTTCCCCGTTTTTGGTGAAAGCAACGACCGAAGGGGTCGTCCGCGATCCTTCACCATTGGGAATTACGGTGGGTTCGCCACCCTCCATGACAGCCATGCAGGAGTTGGTGGTTCCCAGATCGATACCTAAAATTTTGCCCATAACGTCAGCCCCCTTGCAATCGATGTGCCAGCCCTTTTCCTGCTTCTACAAATCTCTGTATTGCAACTTTTAACGCAGAATTATCTCCTTGCTGGGGACGGTGCGGACGAAGCCTTGGCGATACTTTCTGTCACACCTCCTGTCTCACCCTCAGGACAATGTCACGCCCCAGGCTGTTGCAGAAGCGCGGATAATTGCCAGCCTTGCCTTGGTAATGGAAGAACCCGATCCCATCGAGCCCACGCCGAAGAGACGCCGTAAAGTCGATTACGAGGCCCTGTATTCCCCTTTCAACCGCATTCCCGGGATGGACCTTGCGACCGTGCGGGACCTCCTCGACATCGGTCTCCGAGAGGTGGATGAGCTGCAGGGCCGCGCTCCGGAAGTGCTTTTCGAGCAGATCCTGGACCTTCGTGAGCAGACGCCCGCGGACCGTCTTGCGCTCCTCCGCATGGCGGTCTATTTCGCGGAAACCGATTCCCCGGATCCCGCCCTGCTCCAACCGCACAAGTGGATAGATCCTCATTAAGGGCGGTGGTTGCTTCCTGCGCCTGCCTGATTTAGAATTTCCTTGTGCAAGAACCTGACATAATAGTTCCGGAAATAGTTCCGGTGATGACTCTGCGGGGAATGGTGCTGTTTCCGCACGCCGTCGTGCCCTTGTATATTTTCGAGGAACGCTACAGGAGGATGCTGGACGATGTCCTGAAGGAGCAACGAATGTTCGCCATCTTCAAAGAAGACCCCGAGCGGGATTCCGAGGAGGAACCACCTCACAAGGTCGGGAGCGTGGGCGTGATCCGGGCCGCCCACCAGAATCCAGACGGCACGAGCAACCTTGCCCTGCAGGGCATCGCCCGCGTCCGGCTTCTGGAAGTGGTACAGGAAGAACCTTACCGTTTGATCCGCGTGGAATCCTGCTCCTGTTCGCCATTGCCGCCGGAGCTTGAACTCCGCGAGCGCATCCTCTCCCTCGTCGATTCTGAATCCGGACTGGTGGAGAACCTGCCGGAAGAATATCTCGATTTCCTGCGCGGGCTGAAGGAACCGGAACCTTTTGTGGATGTCGCCATCCAGGCCCTCTGTCATTGTCCCGACGAGAAACAGCGCCTGCTCGAAACGCTGGATCTCGGGGCACGGTACACACGATTCGAAGAATTTCTCCTCAGGGAAAAACGACGGCTCGAGCTTTACCGCAAACTGCAGGGCCGCACGCGCGAGGATGAGATCGACCTGAATTAAGCCCGGGGCCCCTTTGCCCTTCCCCCCTGACCCAAACAGGAAAGCAGATGACGGAACCGTCCTCCTCCCCACCGCTTTGCCGGATTGAGAACTCTTTTGTCCGCGGCCGCAACGTCCTCTTCTCGGAAGGATCGCCCCAGCCGCTGTTTACCGCATGGGAGCGGCACTGCCGCCGCTTCGATGTCCACCCGCCCGCGCAGCTGGCCGAGCTCTTCAGGAATTTCCTTGCCGCCTTCGCGCTGCATGCCGCCTCCCACCCGCGCAACGAGGTCCTCGCCTGGACCATCCACCTGCAGGATCCCCATTGCAGCCTCTTTCTTACCGCCGACACGGAGCTGTCCACCGTCACTGGCCGCGTCCATACCGACCACCTGAAAAAGGAG